>DWYO01000316.1 GCA_019118725.1 Candidatus Parabacteroides intestinavium
GATGGCTGCGACTTATCATAGTGTAATAGGAACGGTAAAGCTTCATGGCAGTTCTGTCTGGAACTTCATCGGAACTTTTTTCAAAAACATCTTTAACGGGTGCAGGGATTATGTTAACATGGTTCCTGACAAAATCACTTTGGCTACCAGCCAATGTTAAATTCAAGGCTAATTTATTAACAAAACTCGGTTTAGGGCACTGAAAAGTGCCCTTTCAAAGGGGGATGCCCTAAATTGAGTATTTACCTTATGTTGTACAAATTTTAATCAATTTAGTTATGAATATCCAAGACTTTATTAACAAATTAGTGGATGCCCTTGAAATTGAGGATGCTTCCGCAGTGACAGGTGAAACTGTCTTCCGCAATCTTGACGAATGGTCCTCATTGAGCGTAATGCTTCTGATTGCAATGTTTGATGAAGAGTTCGAGAAAGAAATCACAGACAAGGACATCAAGGCTTGTACGACAGTATCAGATCTTTACAAATTTGCGGTAGAATAAGAAGTCATGGCATACCTGAAATTCAAAGGTGTAGGCGTGACCGCCATGTCGGCTGCCGTACCTCGTCACGTCATTCACAATTACGAATATACGGAATACTTTCCTGCCGACCAGGTGAAGGAAGTGGTGGATAAGGTCGGCATCTACGAGCGTAGGTTTGCGGATGCGGCAACCTGTTCCAGTGACCTTTGTTTTGCCGCAGCTGAGAAGCTTATATCCGACAATGCCATTGACAAGGAAGAAATAGACCTGCTTATCTTTATTTCTCAAACACCGGATTATCGGATGCCGGCCACCTCCTGCCTCCTGCAAGAGCATTTGGGACTTTCCCATTCTTGTATTGCTTTTGACATGACGTTGGGCTGTTCGGCTTTTTGTTACGGCTTGTCCGTAGCCTACAGTCTGTTGGAAAAGGGAAACCTTCGGAAAGCTTTAGTGTTGGACGGGGAGACCCGTTCCAAGGTTTATTCTCCCAAGGACCGCCGTTCGGCTTTCCTGTTTGGAGATGGTGGTGTGGCTGCTCTGGTGGAACGGGATACAAAATTCGGTGAAAGTTTTTTTTCGCTTAACACGGATGGTTCTCGTGCCGACTTGATTATGATTAAAGGTGGCGGTTACCGACATCCTAGTTCGGAAGAGACGTTGAAGGAGAAAGTCGTGGATGAATACGGCAACATCCGCAGTGATGAGCAGGGCTATATGAAAGGAGGTGATGTATTCAACTTCGTGATCCGTGAAATTCCCCGCGACATAAAGAATACGTTGGCCTATGCAGGTATGGATGCGGGTCAGATGGATTATATAGTTTTCCATCAGGCAAATAATTTCATCAATTCTTATATAGCCAAGAAAATGAAGTTGGATACCTCCAAGATACCTTCCACCATTGGCAAGTATGGTAATACATCGAGCGTGAGCGTTCCTCTCACTATCGTGGATCAGTTGCGTGGTAAATTGGATGGAAACAAGACCTTGCTGTTGAGTGCCTTCGGAGTTGGCATGACTTGGGCCACGGCCATTGTCCCTTTTGTTGATTGTAGAATTAGCGAAATTGTAGAAGTGGAAAACGGCCAATGCGTTTCCTGCTGAAAAGATTGGAATAATATATGAACAATCCCTTTTCTTTGTCCGGAAAGACAATTTTGGTGACCGGTGCCAGCAGTGGCATCGGTCACCAATGTGCCATTGACTGTGCGGCCATGGGTGCACGGATGGTGTTGGTGGCCAGGAATGAGGAACGGTTACAGGCAGTACTTCAACAGATGCCAGGCGAAGGACATCGGTATTATGTCCAGGATTTGGAGGCTTTGGTTGACAATTCGCAGGATACAGGTAAACAGTTTATGTCTCAAATTGTAAAGGACAATGGCAAGCTGGATGGTTTCGTCCATGCAGCAGGTATGGAAAAGACGTTGCCATTGAAATTATTGAAACCACAAGATTACCGACATATATTGAATGTAAATGCGTTGAGTGCTTTTGAATTGATACGCCAGTGTTGTAACAAGTCATTCTTTAATGATGAGGGCCATATCGTCCTAATAGCTTCTATAACTGCGGTGATAGGGCGTAGCGGAACGGCGGCTTATGCAGCTTCCAAGGGGGCTATGGTGAGTGCTGTTCGCAGTATGGTGCCGGAATTGGCCAGGAAGAAGATAACGATTAATTGTATTTCACCAGGTACCATACTTACTCCTCTCATGCAGAATTTCCTTTCCACCTTGTCAGAGGAAGATTATGCTAAGCGTATTGGCGGTTTTCCATTGGGTCTGGGAGAAACTACGGATGTATCCAACGCTTGTGTTTACTTGCTGAGTGATGCTGCCCGTTGGATAACCGGTCAGAATATAATTATAGACGGAGGCTACACTGCCTTATGATTCATGTGGAGGCCATCAACAATGTTCTTTTTCAGTCACGTACTTACCTTATGTGGAAAGAGGAAGCCCCGGATGCCTATTTGGTGGATTGTGGTGACATGGCTCCCATACAATACTTTCTGTCAACAAGAGGCAAGTTCCTGAAAGGCATCTTTCTGACCCATTGTCATTATGACCATATCTATGGCTTGCGCCATTTGACGGATGACCTCTCTCAAGTAACCATTTATGCTTCACCGGAAACGGAAGAAGGTTTGCGTGATGCCCGCATCAATTTGTCCCGCTACCAGGGAGAGCCGTTTGAATTGGATGGCAAGGCGAAAGTGACGCTTATTGGCTCTCGTTCAGAGATAAACTTGTTCGATGCAGCCCTGCAAGTGTTGGAAACGCCCGGCCATGATGCGGGGTGTCTGTCTTTCCGGATTAGCGATTGCCTGTTTACAGGAGACAGTTACATTCCCGGCCTGCCCGTGTTCTATAAATGGAAGCGGAGCGACAAGCGGCTGGCTCTGGAAAACGAACAACGATTGAAGGACTTGGCGGACGATTGTATGTTGGATGTTTATTCGGGACATTACTTGTAAAAAAAACTTTCTGTTAGATTTTATGGGAAGAAATTCAAAAATTGCCAAAAACACCTTACTGCTTTATGTACGGATGTTCTTGGTGATGGGGATATCCTTGTATACGAGTCGGGTAATTCTGCACGTCTTAGGGGTTGAGGATTTTGGAATTTACAAT
>DWYO01000317.1 GCA_019118725.1 Candidatus Parabacteroides intestinavium
TGAGTTTCTTGCAGAACTTTTAGATGCACCATGGCAAAATGATGAAATCAAGTAATGCGTCAGCCCTGGTGGAAACTTTAAGAAAAAGGAAAGTTTTCAGACGTGGAATTGGAGGGAAATCGGTGGAAAAATGAAGAAGGGGTTGTTTGGTATGAAAAAAAGATGTATCTTTGCAACGTTTTCCATCTCCGTGTGATGGGAAAATTAGAAATAATTTTGAGTAACACAATTAATTGATTAAGATGAAAACATTTCAATTAGAAGGTAAATCGAGAGAAATTGCTGAACGTTCGGCAGACCAGAAAAGAGCCTTGAAGGCAATGCGTAAGAACAGCGAAATTCCGGCTGTATTATATGGCGGAGAAAATGTAGTTCACTTTACAGTATCAGCTAACGCGGTTCGTAATTTGGTTTATACACCGGAGATCTATGTTGTTGAATTGACTATCGATGGCGTTAAGAGAATGGCTATAATGAAAGAACTTCAGTTCCATCCGGTAAGCGATGCGCTTTTGCACCTGGACTTCTTGGAAGTATTCCCGGAAAAGCCTATCGTAATGGAAGTACCGGTAGTGTTGGAAGGTCACGCTGAAGGTGTTAAAGCCGGTGGTAAGTTGCAATTGCAGATGAGAAAGCTGAAAGTGAAAGCTGTTTACTCGGAAATTCCTGAAAAATTGGTTATCAATGTTGATAACTTAGGATTGGGCAAGACAATGCAGGTTGGCGATATCCACTTCGAAGGTCTGGAAATCATGAATGCCAAGAATGCGGTGGTTTGCGCAGTTCAGTTGACTCGTGCCGCTCGTGGTGCGCAGGCAAAGGCATAAAGTGCTAAGTTTTAATTTTTTAAAATCATAAGAAAAAATAAATGTTTGGAGGGTTTGTTCGTGAGAATAGACCCTTTTTTTATGAAATGAAGGAATAAGATGAAATTTTTAATTGTTGGATTAGGAAATATTGGCTCGGAATATTGGGGAACCCGTCATAATATCGGATTTCGGGTGGTGAACCATCTGGTAGAAGAGGGCGGGGCTTCTTTTTCCGAGGAGCGTTATGGCGCTATCGCTCGGATGCGCGTGAAAAATTGTGAATTGGTGCTACTCAAGCCTAACACGTTCATGAACCTGAGCGGAAATGCTGTGCGCTACTGGTTGCAGAAGGAGAATATTCCGATAGAAAATCTGCTGATTGTGGTAGATGATTTGGCCCTGCCTTTCGGTACGTTGCGTTTGAAGCCGAAGGGGAGCGATGCAGGTCATAACGGCTTGAAAAATATAGCCGAGCTATTGAATACGCAAAATTATGCCCGTCTGCGTTTTGGCATAGGCAATGACTTCCCGAAAGGTGGGCAGATTGATTTTGTGTTGGGAAAATTCCCCCCGGAGGAATTGGCCTTGATGCCCGAAAAATTGGATCGGGCGGTGGAGATTGTCAAGAGTTTTTGTCTGGCGGGAATACAGATAACAATGAATCAATATAATAACAAATGAGTTTGTGATTTTTTAGGGTCAAGAGAGAAGTTGAGGTAAAAATTTGCAGACTTAAAAAATTGAAATGGGTATGAATGAGGTTCGCATTGACAAATGGATGTGGGCAACGCGGATATTCAAGACGCGTAGTATTGCGGCCGATGCTTGTAAGAAAGGGCGTGTGATGATTAATGGCGTGTCGGTAAAACCATCTCGGATGATAAAGGTAGACGATGTCATTCAGGTCCGGAAGCCGCCGGTTACTTTTTCGTTCAAGGTGTTGGCTTTGACGGAGAATCGTATGGGGGCAAAGCTGGTTCCTCAGTTCATGGAGAATGTAACGACTCCGGACCAGTATGAGATCTTGGAGATGAATCGTATATCCGGCTTTGTGAATCGTGCCAAGGGATTGGGGCGGCCTACCAAGAAGGATCGTCGCGATTTGGAGCAATTCACCGGCTCTGATTTCTACGAGGCAGAGGATGATTTTAATTTCGACTTTGATTTTGATTCGGATGATTCGGATGAATAAATGAAAATCCGTCCTATCCTCGCGAACTGGACGGATTGCAAACCTAACTTAATTCTAATACCATGAAAAACACTATATACTTAAAACAAGGCTGGTTGAAAAAAGTTCACGGTTTTTGCGATATTTTTGCGGAAAAACAGTATCTTTATTCGCGATTATAAATGTATTAAACTTCTAGGACACATGAAAAATCATTTATTGCTTTTCGGAATGCTGGCTTTGAGTGCCAATCTATGGGCGACAGATACGTTGTTTGTCCATGCTCCGCAGGTGCCTTTATTGACCAATCAGCGTGATAACGTCTTGTTTGAAATCCGATTGAATGCAGACAAAGGCGATGTGCTGAATGAACTGGCCCTGGAGTTTGATGAATCAGCAGATTTATCGAACATAGAGTCGGTTCGTCTTTTTTATAGCGGGACGGAGGCCGTGGCGCGTGAAGGCGAGCACTTCAGTCCGGTACACTATATTTCTCATAAGGCCGGTGAAGTGAGCGAAGCAAATCGTGATTATTCGGTGAAGCAAGATGAACGGAGAGAGGAGGTAGGACGGAGCATACTCTTGAAAAGCCGCCAGCCTATGTTGTCCGGTACGAATTACTTTTGGGTGAGCTTGCAGATGAAACGCACCACACCACTCCGGGAAACACTGTCAGCAGGTATCCGATATGCGAAAATCAATCAGAAGAATGGGGTTATCGAAGGTGATAAGCAGACTCCTCAGCGCAGGATGGCTTGGGCGGTTCGCCAAGCTTGGGATGATGGTTTTGCTGCTTTCCGCATACCGGGAATCGTAACGACCAACGAGGGGACGCTGATCGCTTGTTATGATGTGCGTTATAATAGCTCGGTTGACCTTCAGGAAAAGATAGATATTGGCATCAGTCGGAGTACGGATCAGGGAAAGAGCTGGGAGCCGATGCGGATCGCAATGTCGATGGGGGCTCATGGCGGATTGCCTCATGCCCAGAATGGGGTAGGCGACCCTTGTATTTTGGTGGATGAACAGACGAATACGATTTGGATAGCTGCGGCATGGTGCCATGGAATGGGCAATCAGCGGGCCTGGTTTAATTCGCAGCAGGGTATGTCCCCGGAAGAGACCGGACAATTGCTATTGGTTAAGAGTGAAGATGACGGGAAGACTTGGAGTAAGCCTATCAATATCACCAGACAGGTGAAGGATCCATCCTGGTATTTCTTGTTGCAAGGGCCGGGACGGGGTATTACGATGAAGGATGGGACGTTAGTCTTTCCGATTCAGTTTATCGACTCCACACGTGTGCCGAATGCCGGAATCATGTATAGTAAAGATAAGGGGAAAAGCTGGAAGTTACATAATGCGGCGCGTTCCAATACTACAGAGTCACAGGTCGTAGAGATTGAACCTGGCGTCCTGATGTTGAATATGCGGGATAATCGTGGAGGAAGCCGTGCCGTTTCCATTACCAGAGATTTAGGCATGACCTGGGAAGAGCATCCCTCCAATCGTTCGGCTTTGCCGGAACCTGTTTGCATGGCAAGCCTTCTTCAGGTGGATGCAGATAAGAACTGTTTAGGCAAGGACATTCTTCTGTTCTCGAATCCGAATACGACAAAGTACCGGAACCATATTACCCTTAAAGCTAGTTTGGATGGAGGCATTACTTGGCCTAATGAATATCAGATATTGCTGGATGAGGGCGAAGGTTGGGGGTATTCTTGTCTGACGATGATTGATGAAGAAACCATCGGAATCCTCTATGAATCCAGTGTCGCGCACATGACGTTTCAGGTAATTCCTTTGAAAGAGATAATTAAATAAGGAAGTTGAAAGTTGGGATTTAGAATTTAGTGTGATTGAGTATGGGGTAAAAGAAAAGAAGTTCGAAATCAGAAGAATTCTTCTAACTTCGAACTTCTATCTTCGAATTTTCTAAGAAGCTATTATTTAAAATAGCGGTTGAACAAACCTTCAAATCCTTTGCCGTGGCGAGCTTCGTCTTTTGCCATTTCGTGAACTGTATCGTGGATAGCATCCAAGTTCAGTTGTTTAGCACGAGTAGCAATGCGCTTCTTGTCTTCGCATGCACCAGCTTCAGCGTTCATACGCTTTTCCAAGTTAGTCTTTGTATCCCAAACAACATCGCCTAATAATTCAGCGAATTTAGCTGCGTGTTCAGCTTCTTCCCATGCATAACGTTTGAAAGCGTCAGCTACTTCTGGATAACCTTCACGGTCTGCCTGACGGCTCATTGCCAGATACATTCCTACTTCAGTACATTCTCCCATGAAGTGTGCGTTCAGGTCCTTGATCATTTCTTCATCGCAACCTTTTGCTACGCCGATTACGTGCTCATCAGCAAAAGTCAACGCACCGGTTGTTTCTACCAATTCTTTAAATTTGCTCTTCGGCTGTTTGCATTGCGGGCAGAAATCAGGAGCTTCATCACCTTCATGAACGTAACCACATACTGTACAAATCCATTTCTTCTTCATATCGCTAATTCTTTTTTGAGTTTAACACTATTGTTTTATTTTTCATTGCAAAGATAATCTCAACATTTTGATTTATCAAGAAAGATGCCATCGAATTCCTTTATAGAGATATTGAATTTATTTATCAAAACCGGTGGCTTGTTCCGGAAAATCTGGCAGCAAAAAGATTCTTATTAAGTTTTTAGAGGGAAAACCAAGTGGAGAAGGCGGACTTGATGCCTTTTTTCTTGTAAATAACTAATTCTTTTTCTACTTTTGCCCACCATAAAATAAGATAAGTATGAAGAAGCACGAACTTTGTTGTATCGGACATATCACGCATGATAAGATTGTAACGCCTCGGAAGACAGCTCACATGCCGGGGGGGACTTCTTATTATTTTTCGCACGCTATCAGGCAGTTTGATGATATTGATTACGCTTTGATAACGGCTTTGGGACAGGAGGATATGCACGTAGTGGACGAATTGCGCCGGCTGGGGATTCAGGTGGAAGTGATGCCAAGCCGGGAATCGGTCTATTTTGAGAATATTTACGGAGAAAACCAGGATAACCGTACGCAACGGGTGTTGGCGAAAGCGGATCCTTTTACCATAGATTATCTGCAGAATATCGAAGCGGATATATTTCACTTAGGTAGTCTGTTGGCCGATGACTTCTCACTGGATGTGGTGAAATACTTGTCGGGCAAGGGACGTATATCCATCGATTCGCAAGGGTATTTGCGTGAGGTGCGAGACACGCATGTCTATGCTGTAGACTGGAAACATAAACGTGATTTTCTGCAATATGTTTATTTCTTGAAAGCTAACGAACAGGAGACTTTGGCTCTTACCGGAACGAGTGATGTGGAACAAGCTGCCAAGGAATTGTATAACTGGGGCGTAAAAGAGGTTTTGTTGACGTTGGGAAGCAACGGATCTGTAATTTATGACGGGAAAGATTTTCATCTGATACCGGCCTATAAACCGACAGAGACCGTAGATGCCACCGGATGTGGAGATACTTACATGACCGGTTATCTGTAT
>DWYO01000318.1 GCA_019118725.1 Candidatus Parabacteroides intestinavium
TTCTCTGAAACATCCGCACGAAGCAACAACCGATTGTTTTGAGAGATTGTAGCCAACGGCTGGCCCACCGTTACATAATCCCCCTCTTTAACCAATATATTCTTTAAGAATCCGTTCATCGGAGCAGTTACCGCTACCCCCCGGACCGATTGTTTTCCCTGAATGGCATCGTAAGCCACCTTGGCATTCTCGTAAGCCAGACGTGCCTGTTCATATTCTTTTTGAGATACAATCTTATCTCCGATCAATTGTTCCATACGCTCAAACTCCCGCTTGGCGGTCTGATAAGCATTCTTGATACGGATGGCCACATCTCCGTCAGACAACGTATTAGAAGCCAAAGTCAGTACCGGCTGGCCTTTCCTTACGGCCGTCCCATCCACAAACCGGGTATCTCCCAAAGTAACCACTCCGGGAACGGTAGCTACCAGAACCGTTTCAGAACCTTGAGCCGACTGTATTTGTCCGCTGGTCTTGATCACTTCCGAGAAAACACCCGGCTGTACAGTTTGGGTTTGCAGGCCGATAGCCTCGGCGTCCTGTTTTTTAAATACCACCTCGCCAGCTCCATGCGCCTCATGGGCATGCGCTTCCTCCTCTTCATGATGCATCTCATGATCATGCTCATGCTCCTCGTGTGCCGCCTTCTCAGCGCAACCTCCTACGATTAACGCCATAGCCAATGCACACGCCATATATATCTTTTTCATATAAACTCGTGTAATAAATGTTCTGTTTTTAATTCTTGAATTTGTCTGTTTGCAAGTTCTCCCTGGTTAAGAGAAACTAAAAATCAAATTCAAAAGGAGGGGCACGAAGTCCGATGGCATTCGTTATCCAAACGCTATGAAAGGAAGTATTAAATAATAAAAAATGAAATTTCGGCAAGGAGGCTGCTTGGATGAGCGGATCTACCTCAATGGCAAGAAACGAAAAGTTATCCCTATCGGGATAGGGAAACTCTTCCTTATCCGAAACATCTGCTTTGATTTTCCACTCGTCATACCGCTCGTTGACTATCATTTGCGGATGATTTCCTGTTTTCGTATCACACCCATGGGTATGAGCCCGTGCGCCGGCAGGAAACGACTCACATTTTTCTATGCAAAGCGAACCATCCAAATGATGGTGATGAGGGACATTGGTCAGCACCAGCACCCACAAAGATGCCAGCAACAGACAAACATACATGAATTGTTCTTTTCTTCTCCTCATCTTATAATCCGCTTTTACGTCTGCAAAGAAAAGACAAAATGAAGAAATTTGCAACTTTATGAGGTGCAACCCGGTTGCAATAATTCTTCTCCCTTGTCTTTTTCTCTCTTTTTAGAAGCTGTTTGGAACTTATTCAAAACAGCTTCTTAGCCAAAATGCGGCGGGCGCAATTCCATCCGTTTCTCGACAAAGGCCTTGATGAAAGCCACCGTCTCATCTATGCCCAGTACAGATGCGTCAATCGAGAAATTATACGATGAGGCCACCCCCCATTCCTTGTTGGTATAATAATTATAGTAAGAAGCCCGTCCCTTGTCGGTCTTCGCCATCAGGTTCTTCGCCTCTTCTACCGATACATTCATGCTCTCCACGATACGTTGTACGCGAACCTCCGGCCGGTTATGAATGAAGAAACTGATGCATGCCGGGTCATCGCGCAAGATATAATCCGCACAACGCCCAACCATCACACACGACTCTTTAGCCGCCAGATTACGGATAGCCTCACTCTGTATGCGAAACAACTCATCGTTCGAGAGAATGTCATTATAAGGCATGAACATGCCGACGTAAGGATATCCCATGGTAAAGGCAAAAGCCATCCGGCTGGAAGCCCGCTCGTCCGCTTTCTCGAACACTTCGGTACACAAGCCGCTTTCACGTGCCGCCACGGCTATCAGCTCCTTATCGTAATAACCTATGCCCAAAGCCTTTGCCAACTTCTGACCAATTTCCCGGCCTCCACTTCCGAACTGCCGCCCGATAGTCAATATGATTCTGTCTTTATCTTCCGTCATTTCCTTTTGTGTTTTTAGAAGCTGTTTGGAATAAATTCCAAACAGCTTCTTAATTCATGTATCTATCGCAAAAATATATTTTTTATTTTCAACAAACAACATTTTGAATGAGAATCGATAAATTCCGGAAAAATTCATGCCTATCTTCGTCCGGATTCATGCCTATCTTTGTCCGGATTCATGCCTATGTTCTCTTTCAAAGATAGGCATGAATTTCAACGAAAAATACCCCCTATTAGAAATTTATAGACAATACTTTCGTTAATTCCGATTTTTTTCGCACCTTTGACCTCGAAAACGTTTAACATACCTCTAATTTATATTAACAGGAAGTAAATGAGAAAATGGAAAATTGAAGATTCGGCTGAACTGTACAACATTAACGGTTGGGGGCTGAATTACTTCTCGATCAACGAGAAAGGTCACGTTGCCGTTTGCCCCAAAGCAAATGGTCCTTCCATTGATTTGGAAGAGTTAATGGAAGAGCTACAAACTGAAGATGTAGCGGCTCCGGTTTTACTCCGTTTCCCGGACATTCTGAATAACCGTATCGAGAAAATATCCAGCTGCTTTGAAGTGGCTGCCCAAGAATACGGATTCACGGCAAAAAATTACATCATTTATCCTATTAAGGTAAATCAGATGCGACCGGTGGTGGAAGAGATCGTAAGCCATGGCAACAAATTCAATATCGGTCTGGAAGCCGGATCGAAACCTGAGTTGCACGCGGTCCTGTCCATTGACATCGACAGCGATGCCATGATCATCTGTAACGGATATAAGGATGAAAGCTACATCGAACTGGCATTGCTGGCCCAAAAGATGGGAAGACAGATTTTCATCGTGGTCGAAAAGATGAAAGAGCTGAAGATGATCGCCGAGTTGTCCCAGCGCATGAACATTGAACCGAACATTGGCATCCGTATCAAACTGGCAAGCTCGGGGAGTGGAAAATGGGAAGAATCAGGAGGTGATGTGAGCAAGTTCGGATTGAACTCCAGCGAATTGCTGGAAGCTCTCGAGCTATTGGAAGAGAGCGGATTGAAGAGTTGCCTGAAATTGATTCATTTCCATATCGGAAGCCAGGTGACCAACATCCGGCGTATCAAGACCGCCTTGCGCGAAGCTACCCAGTTTTATGTACAGTTGAAGCAGATGGGATTCAACATCCAATTCTTCGATATGGGAGGAGGCTTGGGAGTGGATTATGACGGAAGCCGTTCGCCTTTGAGCGGAAACAGCATGAACTATTCCATCCAAGAGTATGTGAACGATGCCGTATCGTCTATCGCCGATGTATGTACAAAATTCAATATGGAGCAACCTAACATCATTATCGAATCCGGCCGTTCGCTTACGGCTCACCATTCGGTACTGATCATCGAAGCATTGGCAAGTACGCATTTACCCCAATGTGATGAGAACGAAGAGCTCCAGCCGGACGCGCACGAGCTGGTCCGCGAACTTTACAATCTATGGGACAACCTGAATTTGCCCCGCCTTATCGAGACCTGGCACGACACGGTACAATGCCGCGAAGAGGCACTCGAACTGTTCAATCTCGGGTTAATAGACCTTCGGACGCGTGCCCAGGTGGAACGCCTTTTCTGGTCCATTGCACGGGATGTGTTTGACATGGCGGAGAATGTAAAGCACGCGCCCGATGAATTGAAGAAAATTTCCAAGCTCTTGCCGGATAAATATTTCTGTAACTTCTCGTTGTTCCAGTCTTTACCGGACTCATGGGCCATCGACCAGATATTCCCGGTTATGC
>DWYO01000319.1 GCA_019118725.1 Candidatus Parabacteroides intestinavium
GACATCAATACCGAGGACTTCTGTGCAGCAGTGGACTATCTCTCAACTCGCAACGATGTGAACCCGGAACAGATAGGTATTCTCGGCATCTGCGGTTGGGGTGGCATGGCAGTCAATGCCGCAGCCATCGATACCCGCATCAAGGCCACCGTTGCCGCCACCATGTACGACATGAGCCGTGTCAATGCCAACGGCTATTTCGATGCCGCCGACAATGCCGACGCACGTCACGAACTGCGCCGCCAACTGAATGCACAACGTACAGCAGACTATCGCAACGGCTCGTATGAGCTTGCCGGAGGCCTGCCCGATGTGGTGCCTGACGATGCTCCGCAATTCCTGAAGGACTACTTCGCATATTATAAGACGGAACGTGGCTACCACAAGCGTTCGCTCAACTCCAACGGTGGCTGGAACAAGACCTCGACACTCTCGTTTCTGAACATGCCGATATTGTCCTACGCAGGCGAAATCCGCAGTGCCGTGCTGCTTGTCCACGGCGAGAAGGCCCATTCGCGCTACTTCAGCGAGGACACCTACAAGAAGCTGACCGGCGACAACAAGGAGCTACTGATTATCCCCGGTGCCAACCACACCGACCTCTACGACAACTTCGACAAGATACCGTTCGACAAGATAGAGGCGTTCTATCGCGAGAATTTAAAATAAGGTGACGAGATAATCCCCGACCATCATGCCGGGGATTTTTATTACCTATGTAAGAGAACGGGAACTATCCGCTATTTGACCTTTTCACCAATACTCTTTGAGCCGCAAGGCAATCATGGCAGACAGCATTTCCCATACCTTTGCACCGTAACAAATAAGACGATAAAAAAGATGAAAAAGATTTCAGGAACAGACAACAGATTGACATTGCATTTCCCGGAGAAGATTGTAGAGTGCCTTGACGGGAGCGCTCCGGCATGGCAGGACTTAGCAGACAACGCCAACATCCAGATAGACGGCGACGGCAATCTGGTGGACTTGCATTTCGGCTCGGAAGAAGAAGCTGTGGCATTGCTGAAGAACATCGCTTTCAACATCCTGATAGTCGGCAATAACAATGAAATTCGCGTGGGCAAATCGCTTACCGCCTGCTATACACCGGGTTGGGGCGCGTTCGGCCTGCATTTGGTTATCGGCACGCATTTCGATGCCTGGATGGGTACGCCCCGTTCCGCCAACAACTGCCGTTTGGAATTGGGCGAACATGTCATTGTGGTGGGCGCGATGATATTCCTTTTGGAAGATGATTCGCACATCACCATCGGGAACGACACGATGATCAGTTGGGGAATAGACATCTGGTGTACGGATTCGCACACGATTACGGACATGGACGGCAATCCGACCAATCATCCGAAGTTCATCGAGATAGGCGACCACGTATGGATTGGCAAGAACGTGAAGATTGGCAAAAATGTACGCATCGGCAGCAACAACATTATCGGCTGGGGAAGCACCGTGACAAAGAGCATCGAAGGTGAAAACCAGTTAGCGGTAGGAACTCCGGCGAAAGTCGTAAAGACAGGCGTGCGCTGGGACGGACGTACCATTAAAGAATATATGAAAGGAACAGGAAGATGGAAAAACGACTGATCACTTTCCGAAACGGGCAGCAAGTCTGCCCGCTCGGACAAGGCACCTACCAGATGGGGCGCAGGCGCAACGAAGAAATACAGGCCCTGCGCCGAGGCATTGACTTAGGCTTGACACTGATAGATACCGCTGAGATGTACGGCACGGAAGACCTTGTGGGCGAAGCCGTGCGCGACTGCCGGGACAAGGCGTTCATCGTCAGCAAGGTATTGCCAAGCAATGCCAGTTATGAGGGAACGAAACGTGCCTGCGAACGAAGTCTCCAGCGGCTTGGTACGGATTATATCGACCTTTACCTGCTGCACTGGATAGGTCGTTACCCATTCTCGGAGACCGTCCGCGCTTTGGTGGAATTGCAGCAGGAAGGAAAAATCCGGCAATGGGGCATGAGCAATCTGGACGTGGCAGACATGGAACATATCCTTTCCCTGCCGCACGGCAAGGAGTGTGCTGCCAATCAAGTACTCTACAACCTGCGCGACCGGGGCATCGAATATGACCTTATTCCATGGAGCGAGCAACATCATATTCCCGTCATGGCCTACACACCTCTGGGTGAAGGACGGTTGCGAAACCATAAGACATTGGTAGAGATAGCCCGCAGGCACAATGCTACTCCTACACAAATCATACTGGCGTGGGTAATGCGTACACAGCATGTCATCGCCATACCCAAAGCAAGCAGCATCGCCCATGTGGAGGAGAATGCCCTCAGTTTAGACATCACCCTAACAGAAGATGATCTGTGCGACATCGACAAGGTGTTTCCCGCTCCTACATACAAGATTCATTTGGCTGGGTGGTAAACCCCAATCAAGAAGGATAGTGGGCTATCTGACGAATAAATTCAAAACAGCTTCTTAATCCTCTATTGTAAATTGGTTTCCGACATAATTATAGAATACCATACACTGAGGAAGCCTTTCCACGATCTTCGGAAATTGATCTACCCCGGTGCAATGGCATACACCAATATACCGGGGAAGATTATTTTGGAAATAGTCCGTTATGACGTCCAGTTTTTCCTCACCTGCACTATGAATATGAAAACCGCCCGCTACTGTATGTAACCGCTTATCCGGGAAAAGCTGTTTCCCCTGTTCTATCATGTGTGTAATTCCACGATGTGAGCAGGCACTGATGACAGAAAAGGTATGCTTTGTCGCCAAATAAAGAACCAGCTCGTCTTCAAAGGTATCCGGAATGCGTACGCCATCCACCTCGGTATAAAAAGAATCAAAATGAGTATCGTCGTGATTTGAAATAGGAATATGGGGAGAAAGAATCACACCAGGACAAATCTCTTCGATTTCAGCCAAGAAACGGAACCTTGTCCAATCCAATTCCTTGCTATCCATCAGACCATTTTCTCGCGATTTTTTAAATTTACGGTTCCGGATCCCCTCTTTGCATATAACGGTTGCCTTTTGATTGACTTCTAAAAAGGCCTGTAACCCGCCGGTATGGTCGCTATGCCCATGCGAGAGGACCAAAAAGTCAATCTCCCGAAGATCAATATGCAACAACTCGGCGTTACGCAACAGCAATCCGCTCTGCCCGGTATCAAACAGAATCCGGAATTCCGGTGTCCGAATATAAAGCGACAAGCCATGCTCAGCCTGCAAATTCCGATTATAGACACAATTTTCTACCAATGTTGTAATAACAAATGTTCCCATAAGCTATTTATTTTTCACTAACCCTTCTGAATTCATTTCCAACAGCACCTTACGTGTCAACGGGACAGCCAGCAGAGCAGAACATACATCCGCTATCGCAGGAGTAATCTCTACACCTGGTAAACCGAAGAAAAGCGGTAAGACCCAAATTAAAGGGATAAAAAACATACCCTGGCGGGATGCCGCAAGGATCGTAGCCGGAATCGGCTTACGGATAGTTTGCAACATCATATTGCACAGCACAATCCAAGCGCACAATGGAAGTGATATCAATTGCCAACGCAACGCATTCGTTCCGATCGCGGTAACAGCCGGATCTCCTTTCCGGAAAGTTTCGATTATTTCCGGTGCCAGAATGAATCCTACGACTGAGCAGACCAAAAGAAACAACGATCCGACACGCACACAAAACCAGAATCCGGATTTTACCCGTTCATAGATTTTTGCCCCGTAGTTGAATCCGCATACCGGCTGAAATCCCTGACCGAATCCGATAACAAACGAGTTGATAAAAGCGCATATTCGCGTAACAATAGACATCCCGGCAATAGCCGCATCGCCATACATTCCGGCCGAATGGTTCAGGCAAATCGTGGCTACACTGCTAAGCCCCTGCCTGAACAAAGAAGGAGTCCCTCCCTGCACTATTTCCTTAAGCATATCCGGTGTAGGGGTAAAATTCTCCCAACGGATCCGAATATTATTTCCCTTATGTTCCATCATCAAAAGCAGAAGGAAACTGCAAACCTGACTGGTAACGGTAGCAATAGCCGCTCCGCTGATACCTAATCCGAATGTAAACATAAGCAACGGATCCAATCCGATATTGATGACCGCTCCCACGGTTATGCCAATCATGGCATACACGGCATTTCCCTGGAAACGCATCTGGTTGTTCAGCACCAAGGATGCTGCCATAAAAGGAGCACCCAGCAGCACTATACCTAAATATTTTTCCGTATAAGGAAGAATCGTGGAAGTAGAACCTAAAATTTTAGACAAAGGAGTAATGAACAACAATCCCAGAAACGAGATAAACACCCCCACTATCAACGCGCAAAAGAATCCGGTCGATGCCATTTTCTCGGCACTTCGGGTATCTTGGGCACCCAGCTTACGCGAAATATAATTGCCTGAACCATGTCCGAAGAAGAACCCAAGTGCCTGAATAATAGCCATCACCGAAAAAGCAATTCCGACAGCAGCCGTAGCCTGCGTATTGATTTTCCCCACAAAATAGGTATCTGCCATATTATAGAACGCTGTAATCAGCATGCTTATAATCGTAGGCACGGCCAAGGAAGTCACCAATTTGGGTACTGGCGCCGTTGTCATATATGTAAATTTGTCTTGCATAAGACTACAAATGTAGATTTTTCTATTAAAATATAGGGTATAAGATATAAAAAAAGCTGTTAATTAGCCGAAATTGATTTACAACAATTCAGCATTGACGTTTTCCTATTATCTTTGCCCCCAGTTTTAGGAGATGAAAGTGAACACTTTAGCGAAAGGCTTTTCATTTCCCTTCCTGAGAATCAGGAGCCGACCAAGCATTCTTTAGGGATAAAGGGCTTGCGAAAATGAAACATTCGTTTTCCTGTCGGTTATGTTTAACATAAATAATCGTATATGAAGCTAAAAGCTTATCTTCTCGTGGCTTCGGCCGCATTCTTAGGAATTGCTGCCGAGACCAAAAATGCAAAGCCTGTCGAGGGTGTGAATCCAGGCGACCTTGCACCGAGAATTAATTTGGAAGAAAATGAATCCCCGATTCATTTTCAGAACCAGAACGGACGTTATACGCTGATCAATTTTTGGGCCGCTTACGATGCGGAGTCGAGAGCTCGGAACGTCCGGTTATGGAACGAGGTAAACAAATTGAATGCCTCTACGGAAAAAGTGGCGATGTACTCCATCTCTTTAGATGAAAAAACATCGGTTTTTGAAGAGACCGTCAAGATGGACAAATTGGAAGGTACCGCCCAATTACACGAAAGGCAAGGCTACCGGTCGGATGTCTTTAAAAAGTACCAATTAGACAAAGGTCTGAAAAACTTTTTAGTGAACGATGAAGGAGTAATCATAGCAGCCAATGTAACTCCTGAGCGACTGGCAGAACTCTGGAAGCAGATTTAAATGAAAATTACACATTACTATTGTACGTAAAGCAGCCTTGATGATTTAATAGGTCATCAAGGCTGCTTTTTTACATCTCTCCTATTTTAACCCAAATCGGTCATTAGACTTTGGG
>DWYO01000320.1 GCA_019118725.1 Candidatus Parabacteroides intestinavium
AATAGAAGAGGGGTCAGTCTGGTCTATTCCGGTAGGAGTAGCCCAATCTCCCAAATACCAATTGCGATAGGTCTGCTCTGGCCATTTCTTCAATAACCCATTTGGTGAATGTCTTTCCACATATTCCAGCCATCGTTTCATATAAGGATAATAACGTTCCAATAATCGGCTATCCCCATAATTCACATACGTTTGCCAGGAAGCCGTTATAATAAATCCACACCAATAAGGGCCTCCGCCAGCGGAAAACGGATTGGGGGCTGTGTGAGGCAAATCCCCATCTTCCCGCATGCAATCACTCCAAGCCTGCATCCAATTCATATATGTTGGAGCTAAATTGAACAACGTTTGTCCGGTTAATGTAGATGCATTTCCGTCTCCGCCATATCCTAATCGTTCAACGTGCGGACAATCTACCATATCCCCACCGATCATCAGACATTCTAATGTATGATGGATCATATCGTGAATAACATTCAAATCTTCGTCTGAACAAGCGAATGAAGACTTTCCGGTTTTCTTTTTTACATACGCTTTTCCTCCTATTTTTAATTGATGATTACATTATTTCCTTTAATCGTATATTCCAGACCAGCTAATTGGTGCAAAATATCCAGTACCTCTTCCAGGCTTTCACTGGGTGAGAACTTCACATTATAAGATGCTCCTGCATATTTTTTTGCATTATAATGAACCGAAACATCATACTTTTTTTCAATTTCAGAAACCAACTCGTTGAACGTTGCGTTTTCAAAAATCAAATATCCTTTGCGGGCCATCCGGTAATAAGACAGATCTACATTTCGGAGGGTATATGCTTTATTGTTATGCGAATAGAGCAATTGCTCGCTCGGTTTTAAGATAACCGAACGTTGTTCGCCTTGTTTCAGACTAACCAAGACACTACCCTCTTCCAAGGTAGCTGCGGTAAACGAATCGTTGGGATAAGATTCTACCGTAAAGGTCGTTCCTAAAGCTTGGACATCCATGCAAGCCGTTTTGACGATAAATGGCTGCTCCTTATTTTTTTGCACATGAAAAGCAGCTTCACCGGTCAAATAAATGGTTCGGGTATCGGTATTTTTAAAGTTCTCCGGATAAATCAACAAGGAGCCGGCTTTTACCCACACATCTGAACCATCCGGTAGAGTAATTTGCTGATTTTCACCGAAAGGAACAAAAAACTCAACCATATCGGCTTGTCGGACCGGTGTGAAGTGTAAGGTTGCCCAATAAGTTCCTCCTACAGATAGTAACATCAAGCCGATTATAGCCGCATATTTTGTCCATACGGAAAGGAACAGGTGATGCGGATGACTGGTAACTTTCTGTTTCAACCGGTTCCAGTCCTGTTCTGTCTCATCTGTTATATGGCCTTTCGATTGTTTCCAAAGTTGTTCGACCAATCTGTTTTTTTCCTCTTGCCCTTGCTCCGCAAAAAGCCATCTCCCGAATAAAACTTTACCTCGCCGGGAAAAGTTCTTTCCGATATATAATTGAAAAATCCGTTTTATAGGTTCGTTTGTATTCATTTGTCTCTTGCTTTTATGTATAAGTAGGTTGAGGAATGAAATACGCACAAGTAAAAACTCAATTTTTTCAATAATTAACAATTAAATCGAAAATTCGTGAAGGATAAGCCATTTTTCGTATGAAGGTAACACAAATTAATTACATTATCCTTGTGATGTACTTGCATCGCAATTGCTACATTTATTTTTTTGAGCCCAATTTAGTTTGATTATTGTTGAAATGTATTATCTTTGCCACCATTAACATGCGCTTCGTTCTGAAAAGCATGCAAATATAAATAATGTAAAAACAAAACTGATGGCTATGAAACGATTTTTGCTATTCTTATTAATTAATCTTCCGATTTTGGGACACACACAATCTTGGTCAGGCGATTTGGACAAATTTGAATCGTCAGGAGAGTATTGGATGCTGGATGGAGAGAAGATGACGGAAACGTTGTCATTGGAACAAGCCTATACCTTACCGGCAGGAACAGAGAATTGGGAATGGGAGTTCGGCCTTTATTTCAAGACAAAACCGACAAATTCCAATTGCATAACAGTCTATCCCGTGAAAGGTGCCGATATTTATTTTCAGGCCGGTAAAAACGGGTATAACGACTTATTTCAGTTTTCGGTAAATGGGAAAGAAGAGACTTTTACCTTTTCGTTTACAGAGTATGAATACAAGGAGACGGAAATGTCGGTGCGCATTTCCCTGACGGATGGCGATCAGTGGCATATTGCCTTAGTCTTGCAGGACCGATTGAATGGCAGGAGTGAGCGGCAAAGCGGACAAATAGAGGGAAAGGTGGATTTACCGGAATCGGCACACTTTCGTTATGAGGTAAAACACACCAAAAGTAACCCTAAATCTTTAGGTGTTTCCCAAAAAATCATTATGACAGAAGGCCAGCCTTCTGAACCAGGAGAAAAACCGGAAGAACCGGACAGCAGTTTGATTACCTGCCTGTATATTGAGCCTTTAAGTGAGGATGAAGTTCTTTACAAATTTACGGATGAGGTAGATAAATCTTATGCCGCATTCTCTATATCCGGAAAGGGGTTTGATGGAAAAACGGAGGCTGTTAAAGAAATATATGACGATAACGATTATTCTGTGATAAAAGTACGTTTCCCCAATGCCATGACGCTCGATGAAGAATATACTTTTTATTGGGAGAAGGTTAAAGACCCAAAAGGATTACCGGTAAAAGATGGCTCTCTGCATGGGATTTTCTCGTTTAAAGATGAAGAGGAAAATCCGGATCCGGAAGAGCCGGATCGCCCTGCCGACTCGTTTTCTTCGGGCGATATCCGAATTAATGAGGTGATGGCGAATCCCATAGGATTTGAGCCGGAAATTGAGTATGTCGAACTTTATAATACATTGGACAAAGACATTACTCTGGATGGTTGGATATTTGATTATGGGGACGGATACCGGCAATGCGCTTTAGACGGGATTGTAATTTCCGCTTGTGGATATCTGGTCTTGTATCATGCCCAATATGATTGGGAACTTCCGGAAAATATGGCTTGTCCGATAGATAAATTCCCATCTTTAGCCAATGGTGGAAAAACAATTGCCTTATTTTATGGGGCAGAGATGATAGACAGGTATGAATACCCTGAAGCGGAAGAAGGTATATCTAGGGAATATGGTGCAGAGGGCTGGCATCTCTGTTCGGACGACAGAGGAGGAACGCCGGGGCTGCTTAATTCTGACGGAATGACGGATGAAGTCCCGGACGATGAGGAACCGGAACAACCCGAAGAAGAAGAGCCGGATAAACCGGTAAGCCCGACTGAATCCTATTCTTATCGGGATATCCGGATTACAGAAATTATGGCTGATCCGAAAGGATTTGAACCGGAAACAGAATATATAGAATTGTATAATACATTGGATAAATCGGTGCCTTTATCCGGCTGGACGTTGGTGTACGATAAGAAGCGGGTGATTGCTTTGGAGTCCATATCCATTCCTCCACTTTCTTATGTCGTTTTGTATGATAAGGATAAAGAGGCTTTGTCTGAATCCAATGCTTATCCGGTAGATAACTTGTATCCGTTGGCCAACAGCGGAGATAAGTTGGTAACTCTTTTAGATGCGCGCGGAAAGGAAATTGATGAATACAATTATCCGAAAGCTAAGGCCGGTAAGTCTTGGGAATATAGTGCGGAAGGATGGCATCTTTCTTCGGCTGAGCGTGGAGGCACCCCCGGTGAAGTGAATTCAGAAAGGGGGATAGACAATGAAGAAGAGGAGGGGCCGGATGAACCGGAAGATGACGAACCGGAAAAACCGGATTATCCGGATCCGGAAGCCGGTGAAATTATTCTGAATGAATTACTCCCGGAACCCTTTGCAGGGGGAAGCGAGTATATCGAGTTGCTGAATCGCTCTGAACGCGAATTATCTTTACAAAATGTGTGTATCTCGACACGTAAAAAAGATGGTTCATTGAATACCCGTTATCCTTTATCGGATTATGAAGGACCGTTGCTGCCGGGGGATTATCTTTTGGTTTCCAAGTCTATAGCGGATGTAGAAGCGTTTTATACATTGCCGGCAAATGTAAATTGTCTGGAATGCAAATTGCCTGCGTTATCCAACACCGGGGCATCGGTGGTGCTATACCGGGCTTCGGATGAAGAAATAATAGATGAGGTAACTTACTCTCCCCAATGGCATGACGAATCGGTCAAGAACCGGAAAGGCATTTCCTTGGAACGTATTGATCCGGATGGAGATTCCCAGGATGCGGACAATTGGGCATCGGCAGCTTCTTCCTATGGATCAGGAACACCGGGTGGTCAAAATTCTCAACGGGAAAATGATTCTGAAGAAAATGTGACGGGGAATGAACAGATTTCTATTCCGGTCTATCAGCCATCTGGAAACTATTTGATTACCTATCGGTTGGACGAGTCCGGTTATTCGGCCCGCGGTTGGATTTTCGACATAAGCGGAAGACGGGTAGCGACTTTGGTTGATAACGAATCTTTAGGAACCAACGGGGTGTTGGAATGGGATGGAGCAGGAAAGGATGGAAGCCGCCTTTCACCGGGAATATATATTATGTATCTGGAACTTTGGAATACTTCCGGCTCGGTTTACCGGAAGAAATCCGCATTTCTTGTCCATTGATTTTCAAGCAAACTACAAGGCAAAGAAAAAAGATATATGCATAGGGGCTGTGTCAAAATGAATGTTTTGATGCAACCCATTAAAGTGTGTAAGAATTAGCAAAATGCAAGGCGTTGAGGATGAGGGCGACAGGAGTTTACTGGAGTAAATGACTTAGCCCGAATTCCGAAAATAACGCAGCAGTTTGCAATTATGACACACCGTCATTTTTCTCTTTATCTGTCAGTGATTATGTTTGATGAGATTCATAAACTCCTCGCGTGTTTTAGCCTGTTGAAAAAAACCGGTGAAATCAGATGTTGTTGTTAAGGAATTCTGCTTTTCCACGCCACGCATTTGCATACACATGTGCTGCGCTTCGATAACAACCATTACGCCAAGTGGGTTCAAGGTTTGCTGGATACAATCCTTGATCTGCATGGTCAAGCGTTCCTGAATCTGCAACCGACGGGCAAAAATATCTACGACACGCGGGATTTTGCTCAATCCGGTAATATATTTTCTTGGGATATAAGCTACATGAGCTTTTCCGAAAAAGGGGAGCATGTGATGTTCACACAGAGAAAAGAAATCGATATCCTTGACAATCACCATCTGTTTATAGTCCTCCTCTTCAAACATGGCGGAACGTAAGACGGCCGCCGGATCTTCCCGATACCCTTTTGTCAGATACTGCATCGCTTTGGCAACCCGCATAGGTGTTTTCAACAACCCTTCACGCGTAATGTCTTCACCTAATAAACCTAATATAGCCTCATAATGGGTTGCCAGGGCATCTCTGTTTTGCATCAATTGCTCTTCGTCTAATCTCTCCATCTTCTAATTCAAAGGGATTTTTACTTCTTCTTTTACGATGTACATTTCTTTGGCATAAGCGGGGAATGCTTCCATAAGCTGGCGCATAAGTTGATATGCCTCCTCGTGTGACCGGAAATCTCCTACCCGCAATTTCCAGAAAGGTGCGTTGTACGTAACGTATGTGGGTATATCCGGGAATAACTCTTTAATCTCCTCTTCTTTCTTGAACGCTTCGTCTTTGGATTTTCGTTGATTGTTTCCGGAAAAGACCTGAGCACGATATCCCGGAATCTTAAGGAATGTATTCTCCCCCTCCTGCTCCACATTCTCCCCGTACTTGTGGGCACCGACCATCGCGCGAATATCTTCCGATTGATGGATATGCACCGTACCTTTTCCTGCTTCCGACCGGGCAAGCCTGTCGAAAATAGTAACTACATGTACCGTTGTGTCTGCCTGCATTTGAGCTTTGGCGCAAACGGACGATAGGCAAACAATACCACAGACAACAAGGATTCTTTTCATAGGGAATAAAATAAGCATTATGCATGAAGAATGGAGAATAAAGAGATGATTCCCACGGATTTCATTCTTAATTCCCCATTCCACATTTTATTTATTTGTCGAACGCTTCGATAATAGGCATGAACTTTTCTACAGACAGAGACGCGCCACCAATTAATCCGCCATCGACATCCGGTTTAGCGAACAATTCCTTCGCATTACCACCGTTGCAGCTTCCACCATACAGGATAGTACAATTATCTGCGATTTCCTGACCATATTTAGCCGCTAACGTAGCACGGATGTGTGCATGGATTTCTTCTGCTTGATCAGCTGTAGCGGTCTTACCTGTACCGATAGCCCAAACCGGTTCGTAAGCCAGGATGATCTTGCTGAAATCCTCTGCGGAAAGGTTGAACAAAGAGCCCTCAATCTGAGCATCTACAACTTCGAAATGTTTGCCGGCTTCACGTTCAGCCAATACTTCACCGATACAGAAAATCGGAGTTAATCCGTTAGCCAAAGCCAATTCAACCTTAGTCTTCAGGATCTCCGGTGTTTCGTGATAATAAGCACGACGTTCAGAGTGGCCTAAGATAACATATTTGGCACCCGTAGAAGCCACCATAGCGGCAGAAACTTCACCGGTGAAAGCACCTTTTTCTTTATCTGCACAGTTTTCAGCGGCAACACCAATCTTGTTTGTATCGATAGCAGCCGCTACGCTTGCCAGGTGGGTAAACGGAGTACCGATAATAACATCGCAATTTGTTGTTTTGTTCTTCAATGCCTCGTTCAAGCCCTTAGCTAAATCCAAACCTTCTGCAAGCGTGGTGTTCATTTTCCAGTTTCCTGCAACAATGTTTTTTCTCATAATTCTATACGTTTTTAATTAACAGTTTATATAATTCCAATTATTTCCGTCTATTTTTCCGATAGTCATAGACCCAAACCAGCAGCAAAGGTACGGTAAAAGTCAATATGTTGGTTAATAACCGCCCCTCTTTCTTGGATTCGGGTTTGCCTTGCAACAAATTTGTTACCGTTTGAGGCAAAATTTCCTCCTGGGGAATATCGTTGTAATGCCATTTTTGTAAGATTGTCCCGTTTTTGAGCAGCACCAGTCCCGGATTAGAGCGGATAATGGTTTTCAGCATCGTCTCATCCCCAAATAAAAAAGGATATTCCGCGCCCGTGTAATCAATCCAAGTAGCCATAGCCTCTTCGTCCGACCCAGTTACGCAATAAAATCGCATTTTTTTCTCAACGGTATAATCATACACATTGTTTATTTCATCAATACGCTCATCATTGGCCTCTTCTAACTTTGGGGCAATCAGCAGAAATACTCCTGCCGTGTCCGTCAACACGGCCTCAGTCTTATCTTCCCCTTCAAAAGAAATCAGCGTAAAATCCGAAATAGGAGGTATATATCCGGCTTTGATAAGCTTGGATTCCGAGCGGACAAATCGCCAGGTAGAGTCATTGGCCGGAACATTCTCCAGCGAGAAGGTTTTCTCTACTCCTTCTTTCTCGTAAACAAAAGAATAGACATATTCATCTTGAGGAGCACCTTCCGGAATCAGCATTTGCTGGGGAATGTTTACACCTACTTTGTATGGACGGAAATCGATGATGGGCAAATGCCAATAGTTCCGCAGAGAGAACCCTATGCAAAACAGATAAGCATACGTCGCTATAAACCAATATACTTTAAAAGAATAGCCGGGAAGAGCCCGCTGGTTATATACAAAAGCGATAATCGCGGCTGTCAGAAGTACGATATTCTTATAAAAAGTAGCCCAGTTAGAAAGAATCACGGCATCTCCAAAACATCCGCAATCCGCCACCGGATTATATAACGCCAGGTAAAGCGTTAGCGGAGTCATGAATGACATCATGAGCAGGGTCAGGAAAGAGGCATACCGGCGATAAGCACCCAACAGCATACAGGTACCTAAGGTAAACTCTATGGCCGCCAGATTCATGGAAAAAGGAACCGCAAGAGCTTGCAAGTTATCGAAGCCGAATGCCGTAAAGTATTCACCGATTTTGATAGCACCTCCGGCTGGATCAATCGCTTTCACGGTTCCGGAGAACAGGAAAACAATCCCCAACAGGAAGCGACACACATAAGCCGCAAATTCTTTTGTCCTTTCTTTGTAATCCATACTTATCCTAAAAACTCAACTTAATCAGACCAAACAATGCATAATTCACCATATCCATATAGTTGGCCTCGACCCCCTCGGATACCAAGGTCTCCCCATTATGGCTTTCGATTTGCTTAGTCCGATATATTTTCATCAGGATTAAATCCGTATAAGAGCTGATTCGCATACTGCGCCATGCCTCATCGTAGTCATGATTCTTGGCATACATCAGTTCTTTGGTTTTAGTCATATATTTATCATAAAGAGTTAACGCCTGCTCATTGGTTATGTCGGTTGTATCGGCATAGCCCAAAGCCAGCTGAATCAATCCGATAATTCCATAATTGACAATTGCGATAAACTCAGGGCGAATCCCCTCGTCAACCATACTTACCCCTTTCGTTTCCAAACTTCGGATACGATTTGCCTTGATGAATAGCTGATCGGTTACCGACATCGGGCGCATGATACGCCACGAAGGACCATAATCTTCCAACTTCTTGGCATATAAATCCCGGCAAATCGCGATTACCTGTTCAAATTGTTCTTTTGTATCTGGCATAGCTCTTGATTTATCTTGCAAAGATACTTTTTTAATACATCTCCTCTTGGCATCATCATGTTAAATTTACTTTAGGAGCAGATGCCGGACATTCTCTCGCATTTCCCGGATGGCGGTACTGTTGACTTTAGGTTCCTTGGTCAGTACCGAATCAGCCATGGCTTTCAGCTTTTCCGGTTGATAATAATCAGGATCTGCATAAAGCTGTACCAAAAGATAATAAGGATAGATGCGCTCCGGTAAGATATGAAGAGCATAGCGTAAAGTTTTCTCGGCATCCTGATAGTGATGCATGGCCTGTTCGTTCTTGGCCAGCATGTAGTGGATCATCGGATCCGCGCTAAGGCATACCGCACGTTTCAATAACCGTATGGCTTCTTGCGGATTCCCTGTTTTGGATTGACATTGTGCCGCTTCAAAGAGAACTTCCGGTTTATGCGGTAATCGGGAGGCTAATTCCAGATAATCATCGGCTATGGACGCATAGGCTTGGCTTTGATAAAGCGCTTGAAGATTGTTCCATTTCCGGTATGCCGGGTAATAACCCTTTTGGCAGAAGAAGGCATAAAGTCCTATAAGTATGGAGGTGTCTAATATACCGATTGTCGTTTTTTGCCGGTGAGACACCGGTGTGATTTGAATTTGGGGTTCCGGAGTCACACTGATAGCCCCGAGGAATATCAACAGTAACCAGAATTCCGGTAATTGCAGGGGGTAAGAGGCACATGCGAATAGTATAAAACTAATTAAGCAGGCGATGATTTCTACTCGTTTTTGTTTTTTTGCATAATAGCCTATGCTCCCTAACCAAAATAAGAAAAGGAATAGAGAGAACAGGCCTTGTTCGGCACCGATTTGCAGAAACTCGTTGAAGGCGTATTCCGGACAACCAGCGACAAGAGCCTCTTGATGTGTCGCCTGCTGGAGATAGTCGGCCTGAGCTTGAGCGTATGCGGCCGGGAATCCGCCTAATCCGGTTCCGGATAAAGGATGCCGGGTAATGACCTCGGTTGTTACTTTCCAAAGCAGGAAACGTCCGTCAGCAGAATCTTTTTTCAAATGATAGCCTGTATAAAGACACCCCATGCCGACCAGACATCCCGCTAAGAAGAGTATGCGTAGAGATTTCGGATGTTTTCGGGCAAATAGCTGAATTTTCTCGTGATGCCAAGAGTAGGCCAAATACCCGCAACCGATGAGTGCCGCCAGCCAAGCCGAACGGCTCATCCCAGCCGGAAGCACTAATAAAATAGCCATTGTGCATAACCAGCCGTAATACTTTAGAAAAGTTTTGTTTTGCCGGGTAAAGGAGAGGCAGACAGGAAGCAGCAGGGCGAGATAGCCGCTATAAGGACCAGGATTGTAGAAGGTCCCGGTAATAGGGAACAAGGCGTGGTTGGACAAAGCCCATCCATGAAGTTGGGCCATGCCTAACAGGGCTTCGGCCAAGCCTCCCAAAGTGAATAGAAATAGAATAAACCCGGAGAGCGGCCTGTAGAGCGTGAGGGCTTGTCGTAAGACGAACCATAATCCAACTAGCTGTGTGGCAAATACCAATTTTTCCGGTTCCGGATTCAGCTTCCACGAGTAGGTCAGCAGGATGGAAAGGTAATAAGCGATCAACAAACCATCGGCTCCATTCAGCTTCAGGAGTCTCTTTTTGAACAGACTTACGAGTAACGCGAGATAACCGGCTCCCATCATCAGATGGATCCAAAACACTTTCCCCATGACTAACCCATTGGCCAGCCCTGCTCCGGAAACAAAGGGAGTGCATAAAAGCAACAGACAGAAGATGCAAAATAAAAACAATGCCATAGCTTATTTGACGGTTTTAAGGAAACGGTCCCAACGGAATTCATCCGTATAGGGATCGATTGATTTCCATATTTTCCAGACTTTTCCTACAATATATTCTTCCGGCAGCAATCCCCAGTAGCGGGAGTCTTGCGAATTTTCCCCGTTGTCTCCGCCCATAAAGTAATAATTCTTCTGAAACCGATAACAGGTTATCGGTTTTTGGTTCAAATAAACAACCGAATCCCGATAACTCAGCTCCGCCTGTTGTTCCCATTCAATCACCTTTTTATAAAGCAGATAGTTCGTGCGGTTTATCGTAATCTCGTCTCCCTCCTTGGGGAGATAGAGCGGACCGAATTGCCGGATATTCCAGGAAAGCAACGAATCGAACGGGAAAGCCCGGTAGACATTTTGGGCAAACATTTCCGGAGGTGTTTGAGAAATCCGTTTTTGCGCTGCCGCATTCCCGAGGGTGTCTGCCCGTTGACCAATCCGATAATAGCCGTTCCGGATCCACACGGAATCACCGGGCAGACCGATGCATCGCTTTACATAATATTTAAGCAGATGCATTTCAATCTTTTCCCAGGTATGTGGGTGTGGAAAATGAAAGACCAGTACATCGTTTCGTTGTATAGAGTGTAACCCGGGCACACGGTAAATAGTTACCCGTTTCCCGTCCAAAGCATCCGTCAACTTAAACAGGCGCGGACCGATCAGGAGCTTGTTGACCAACACGTAATCGCCCGGTTCCAAGGCAGGCTCCATCGAATCGCTGGGAATCTTGAAGGAGCAAACCACAAACACCTGCAAGATAATCCATGCCGCGACCAATCCTGCAACACTCAGAAAAATATTCAGAATCCAGTCTATTCACTTATCTACGTTCATTGCTTTCTGTCTTTTAGTTGATAACGAGGTAAAGCTCACTGCATTTATGCCAAGGATCCCCCTTCTTTTGGAACCTTGTCAACGTGTCTCCACCTGACTCAATACCTCCTGATGGTATCTCCTTGCACGAAGAATACCCGTTCTCCGCCCATTTTCCCTTTCCGGTCTATCGTAGCCCTCATCAGGCTGTTCTTCGGAATGCCTTGCAACAGGTATCCATCCGGAAGGGTATCACAAAGATAATGCAAACGGACGAAATTTTGTCTGTTTTCTTCCCAATAGGCTAACGTAGAACATACATCCACATATTCCTCCCGTAGGTTGGGAATAAATAGGGAAATACATTCATCGATATTTTGCCGGAATTTATGAATCTTCCCGTAACTATCTACATGAAACGGATGAGTTACATAACGCAATGTTCCCGGATTTTCCCGATCCTCTTCGGCTACGATAAAAATATCGTCCACCACGACTTCCGGGAAAATGCACCGCTTGCCTTTTCGTTCTCCGATCAGCAACGGGCGCCATTGCCGGTTGTTGTAATGGCATAGGTAAACTAACCTTTTCCCTTTTCCTACCGGATAATCGCAATCAATTTGTATCGAGGTGGTTGGAGCCATATATTCTGTCGTAACTAAATGTAACAACGGGTTCTTCAACGGAGTCCGATAGTTGTCGGTCTCCGGATAAACCGGATTTCCATAAGGAGCGAACTCGTACCGATAGACCACAGGAGGTGTTACAAAAGCATGGGTGAGGTGTTCTTTCAATTCTCCGGGAGGTTCATTCTCCGGAGCATAGGGCAGGAATTCTCCGTTGTTGTTCAACACATTACCCCAGAAATGGCTCCCGTCCCGGTGCGACCATTGCGTGTAATCTATCGTGGCGGGAATCCCCACGGCACGTAGGATATGGGTGGAAAGCAGCAACATCCCATCGCATTTTCCTGTGCGCGTTTGGTATATTTCTTCCACGGAGGGATAATGCTTAGGCACTGCACCCGCTAAAAAGGTCAGATGGAATTGCGCATGGATAATCCGTGCGGCTTTGGCTATGCTCTTCGGCCGCAGGCTATCTAACCGGGGCAAGTAAGTTTCCATCAATTGCCGGCGCATTTTACTTGGTGTTTCATACAGGCACCGATAGGGTAATACATACCGGCAAAAGTCCGCAAACGGAAGATCCCGATTCCACGCTTTCTCTCGGACCTGAAACGCCAATTCGATATTCTCAATAAGGTAACCGGCTCGTAATGTCTGGCAATCGGCTATTTTCCGATCATTTCGGTCATACCCGAAATGATACGGCATGTTCTCGATCAAGAACACCGCCGCGCGGTATTTCAGGCTATCCCCCTCGTAATACCGCAATACCTTTTCCAATTCTGCCCGGTTTGCACCGGCGTAATGCAGGGCTGACTCCAGTTCGTTATTCTTGTCTGAACAGGACAGGAACAAGAGGCATAGCATCATGTGTATATAGCATCGTTTCATAAAAGTAAATTTTTAATGTTTTATCAGCCTATTCATCTCCATATTGCTATTATTGCGCAGGAACTTCCTATTAATCTAATGATAAGAATGATATGATAAATAGAACGCATAACTCATGATAATCCTTTTAATTTGTAAACTAACAAATTATCTTCGGGTTCACCCTCTTCTCCAGCTCCGTATAATGTGTAATTTGTCTCATCTACGACATAATAAACAGGACGTCTACCCTTTAAATGGTAGCGAATTACAGGGTTCCCGTCCAGATCATATACCTCCAAGTAAGTACCACATGTGAAATTCGCCCGGTTTTCATTCCAAGATGTCCCTAAAAATAATGCATAGAGGTAGCGTTTCCCTAAATAGGCGTACACATAACTCATAGGAACGTCTCCCTGATTGGAAGTATTTACCTGGGTAGGATTGTCAAACCTGAACTTAATCCTTTTGA
>DWYO01000321.1 GCA_019118725.1 Candidatus Parabacteroides intestinavium
GCTCGAAATTTAAAAACTAAAGGACTAAATACGTTTAAGGTGTAGATTATGCAGTTATCATTGGGAGAGAAAGACAGTAATAAGTTTTTGATGATAGGGGATAAAGTGCTTATAAAACCTAAAAATCCGCAAAGTCAGACAAAAACAGGGCTGTATTTGCCCCCTTCTGTACAAGAGAAGGATAAAATCCAGGCTGGATATGTAGTTAAGGTAGGCCCAGGCTATCCATTACCTGCCCAAAATGAAGAACGGGAGGTGTGGGAAAAGAAAGAGGACGAGGTGCGTTATCTGCCACTTCAGGCTCAAGTGGGAGATTTGGCTGTTTATTTACAAAATGCGGCATATGAGATTAATTTTAATGAAGAAAAATATTTAATCGTTCCGCATGCGGCTATCCTTATGTTGGTCCGCGATGAAGGCCTGTTTGAATAAATGAGAATCAATAAATTAGCGATAAGATGAATAAAATTGTAAGTAAAGAATATTTGTCAGCCAAAGTCGTGAAACTGGAAGTTGAGGCTCCGTTGATTGCCCGTTCGCGTAAAGCTGGACATTTTGTTATTGTCCGTGTTGGAGAAAAGGGAGAGCGCATGCCTTTAACTATAGCCGAGGCTGATACCCGTAAGGGAACTATTACTTTGGTAGTTCAAGAAGTCGGCCTTTCTTCTACCAAATTGTGCAATTTGGAGGTCGGTGATGAAGTTACGGATATTGTTGGACCCTTAGGACAAGCTACACATATAGAAAATTTCGGTACAGTAATTTGTGCCGGAGGGGGTGTCGGTGTCGCTCCGATGTTGCCGATAGTTCAGGCATTAAAGGCAGCCGGAAATCGTGTGGTTACAGTCTTGGCCGGACGTACCAAGGAACTGGTGATTTTGGAGAAAGAGATGCGTGAGAGTTCGGATGAGGTTATTATCATGACGGACGATGGTTCCTATGGACAGAAGGGACTGGTAACGGATGGTATTGAATACATTATTCAGCGTGAAAAGGTGAATAAATGTTTTGCTATCGGTCCGGCTATTATGATGAAATTTGTTTGTTTATTGACGAAGAAATATGCTATCCCGACAGAGGTCTCTTTGAATACCATTATGGTAGATGGTACAGGAATGTGTGGTGCTTGTCGTATTACTGTAGGTGGAAAAACGAAATTCGTTTGTGTTGATGGGCCGGAGTTTGACGGGCATCAGGTGGACTTTGATGAGATGCTGAAACGGATGGGGGCATTCAAGGATATAGAAAGAGAGGAAATCCATAAATTGGAACACGAAGAGGGGGCTCATTCTGTTCTTGCCTTGGAAGATCGTAATGCCCCGTGGCGAGAGGAATTGCGTAAAGCCATGAAACCGAAAGAGCGTACAGCTATACCGCGTGTCAAGATGAAAGAACTGGATCCGGAATATCGTTCACATACCCGATTGGAGGAGGTGAATCAGGGATTAAGCAGTGAGCAGGCGGTCGTAGAGGCAAAACGATGTTTAGATTGTGCGAATCCTTCGTGCATAACTGGGTGTCCGGTTGGTATAAATATCCCTTCTTTTATAAAAAGTATAGAACGGGGAGAATTTCTGGAGGCAGCACGTGTCTTGAAAGAGACGAGTGCCTTACCGGCTGTCTGTGGCCGTGTTTGTCCGCAGGAGAAGCAATGCGAATCCAAGTGTATTCATTTGAAGATGGGGCATGAGGCGGTTGCAATCGGGTATTTGGAGCGTTTTGCAGCCGATTATGAGCGAGAAAGTGGGCATATTTCTGTACCTGATGTGGCTGATAAAAACGGTATCAAGGTTGCTGTGGTCGGTTCTGGACCTGCTGGTCTATCCTTCGCGGGAGACATGGCGAAAAATGGTTATGAAGTGACGGTGTTTGAGGCATTGCATGAGATTGGAGGTGTGCTGAAATATGGCATTCCGGAGTTCCGTTTGCCGAACAAGATAGTCGATGTGGAGATTGAGAATCTGGTTAAATTAGGCGTTAAGTTTGTAAAAGATTGTATTATCGGAAAAACTGTCAGTGTTGAAGACTTAAAAGAGGATGGTTTTAAGGGGATATTTGTGGCATCGGGAGCTGGATTGCCTAATTTTATGAATATTCCGGGCGAGAATAGCATCAATATCATGTCTTCTAACGAGTATCTGACTCGTGTGAATTTGATGGATGCCGCAAATCCGGAATCGGATACTCCGGTTGCATTTGGAAAGCGGGTAGCTGTTATCGGAGGGGGAAATACGGCTATGGACTCTGTCCGTACGGCTAAACGTTTAGGTGCAGAAAAGGCTATGATTATCTATCGACGCTCAGAGGAGGAGATGCCGGCACGTATCGAGGAGGTGAAACATGCAAAAGAGGAAGGTGTAGAGTTCCTTACTTTGCACAATCCGATTGAATACATAGCCGATGAACAAGGGCGTGTCAAGCAGGTCGTTTTGCAGAAAATGACCTTGGGTGAGCCGGACGCTTCAGGTCGCCGTAGTCCGATGCCTATTCCGGGAGCTACCGAGACATTGGATATCGATTTGGCTATTGTGAGTGTGGGTGTTTCACCGAATCCAATAGTTCCCCATTCAATAAAAGGATTAGAATTGGGACGTAAAGGAACAATTGCCGTGAACGAAGATATGGAATCATCCATCCCGATGATTTTTGCTGGCGGAGATATTGTTCGTGGCGGGGCAACAGTTATTTTGGCGATGGGCGATGGCCGACGTGCTGCGGCCGCAATGCATAAAAAACTGATGAAAGTGGATTAATTATCCTGATTGATAAAAATTTTCTGCCGTTTAGAGGACGATTGTATGAAATCTTATCGTATCTTTGCGGCGGATTTAGGAAAGATGCCGGAGTGGTCGATCGGGCCGCACTCGAAATGCGGTGAACGGGTAACTGTTCCCAGGGTTCGAATCCCTGTCTTTCCGCTGAATACGCTGGACAAAAGTGGACAGAAAACGGAAAAAAAGCTGCAAATCATTGATTTGTAGCTTTTTTGTCATAAGTCCGGCTTCTGTCTTTTATCTTATTGGGGATAAAAGGTAATTAGAAAGTTTTTAAAGCTTCTGACTTGATATTTCTTTCAGCACTTCCCGTAAAGACATGTTCAAAAGAAGTTTCTTGAAAGCATGTATGCACATGGGCAAGGTATCACCTATTGTACCGTCCAAATCGAAAGCAACTAATTTAACCCAAATCGGTCATTAGACTTTGGGTTTAATCATGATTGCATGGAATATTGATTTTCCGAATTACTTTACATGGATTTCCTACGGCAAGACTATTGACTGGAATGGATTTAGAGACAACGCTTCCTGCCCCGATAACGCTTCCCTGCTCAATAGTAACACCCGGTAGGATAATGGTACCGCCGCCAATCCAACAGCCATCTTCAATAGTTACGGGCAAAGCATACGTGTGACGGATGTATTCTGTTCCCTTTTCTGTTTCTACCAGTGTCAGTCGCTCATCTAATTCTATAGGATGGGTCGCCATATAGATTTGCACATTGGAGCTATCAGCACATTATTGCCGATGCTGATTTTTTGCAATCCACAAAAGTGCATCCGGTGTTTATACTGACATTATTACCTATACTGATGTTGCAACCATAATCGCAGATAAAAGAATGTCCTATTGAAACTTTTTCATCAATACTTTCAAACATTTCTTCTAATATGGTATACTTTTCTTCATAACATTCATACGGCAATGAATTGT
>DWYO01000322.1 GCA_019118725.1 Candidatus Parabacteroides intestinavium
ACGAATAAAAGAAAACATGACTCGATTTAGCTTTACATATTACTTTTATTACTTTTACTTTTATAGCAAGGTGAAGGCAGGAGTTTGTATGTAATGCGTTGAAGATGATTGAATGTATGTAATCAATGAACAATATGAAGTCCTGCCTGTTAAGGTGGGACTTTTTTTGTGAATAGACATAAAACAAAAAAGAATGGAAAGAAAAGTAGCAATACAAGGAATTGCAGGTTCGTATCACGACATTGCGGCACGCCGGTACTTTGACCAAGACGAGGTAGAAACCATCCCGTGCAACACCTTTCGCGATGTAATTACTTCTATACGGCGAGACCCGTCGATTGTTGGGATGATGGCAATCGAAAATACCATTGCCGGAAGTTTGCTTCAAAACCATGAACTGATACGGGAAAGCGGATTCAGCATTATCGGAGAATACAAATTGCGCATTTCTCACTCGCTGGTAGCATTACCGGGAACAAAATTAGAAGATGTAAAAGAAGTAAACTCCCACCCTATCGCATTGATGCAGTGTACCGAATTTCTGGACACCATCCCTTATGCGAAGATTGTAGAAAAGGAAGATACAGCCGGGAGTGCCCGCTGGATAGCCGAACAAAAGCTGCAAGGGCATGCAGCCATCTGCGGAAAGCTGGCCGCTGAAATTTACGGCATGGAGGTTTTGGCGGAGGGAATAGAGACCAACAAGCGCAACTTTACCCGGTTCCTGGCGATTGCAGACCGATGGACAGCTGATGAAATGATGAAAGACTGCATCAAGAACAAGGCTTCGCTCGTATTTGCTTTGCCGCATACAGCCGGAAGCCTTTCCAAAGTGCTATCGGTACTTTCTTTTTATGATATGAATCTATCCAAGATCCAATCATTACCCATTATCGGCCGCGAATGGGAATATTTGTTCTATATCAACTTGACATTCAATGATTACACCCGATATAGACAAGCTCTCGATGCTATACGGCCATTGACTAAGGACTTAAAAATATTAGGCGAATATGAAGAGGGAAGACAAGGATTATAAGATTGTTCCTGCTGACCGTGTCAACAGTGTACAAGAGTATTACTTCTCCAAGAAGTTGAAAGAGGTTGCAGAGATGAATGCCGCCGGTAAGAATGTGATCAATTTAGGAATCGGCAGCCCGGATTTGCCTCCTTCTGACGAGACTATCGAGGCTTTATGCTCACATGCACGGAATGCCAACGAACATGGGTATCAGCCCTACATCGGCATCCCGGAACTACGCGAGGCCTTCGCGGGCTGGTACAAGAAATGGTATGGCGTAGAACTGAACCCGAAAAATGAGATTCAGCCTCTGATCGGATCGAAAGAAGGCATCCTGCACATCTCGCTGGCATTTCTGAATCCGGGTGACGGGGTACTGGTTCCCAATCCGGGATACCCGACCTACAGTTCAGTCAGCAAGTTAGTACAGGCGAATCTGATTCCGTATGAACTGAAGGAGGAATTAGGTTGGCAACCCGACTTCGAAGAATTGGAAAGAATGGATTTGTCAAACGTCAAACTGATGTGGACCAATTATCCGAATATGCCTACAGGCGCAAACGCCAGTGTGGATCTTTACCGGAAGTTGGTGGATTTCGGACGGAAACACCATATTATTATATGTAACGACAATCCATACAGCTTCATCCTGAACGAACATCCGTTAAGCATCCTGAGTGTTGAAGGTGCCAAAGATATTTGCATTGAGATGAATTCGATGAGCAAGGCCCACAATATGCCGGGATGGCGTATGGCCATGTTGGCATCGAACGCCCAATTCGTCCAATGGATTTTAAAAGTAAAGAGCAACATCGACTCCGGACAATTCAAGCCGATGCAATATGCGGCGGTAGAAGCCTTGGCGGCTCCCAAAGCCTGGTATGACCGGATGAATGAGGTTTACCGCAGCCGCCGGGCATTAGCCGGGGAAATCATGCGCACCTTAGGATGCACCTATGATGAAAAACAGGTCGGTATGTTTCTTTGGGGACGTATCCCTGAATCCTATTCCGGTAGTGAAGAACTGGCCGATAAAGTATTGTATGGAGCAAATGTATTCCTGACTCCGGGATTTATCTTCGGCAGCCAAGGCGAACGTTTCATCCGTATATCCCTCTGCTGCAACCAGGATATGCTGGCGGAAGCATTAAGAAGGATCAAGGAACAAGGGGTTTAAGCAACAGAAACAAAAGGGAATAGCGCATAAACCTCGTCAACTAAAAAAAACGTAAAAACTTAAAAACTAAAAAGATATGGAACAAATGGAATTAGAATCAATCTTATTGCCGGGTGTTGACCCGAAACGTCCGATTGTAATCGCCGGACCTTGCAGTGCAGAATCAGAAGAACAAGTGATGGAAACCGCACACGGACTGGCTTCCAAAGGAATCAAAATATTCCGTGCCGGCATCTGGAAACCGCGCACCAAACCCGGAGGATTCGAAGGAATCGGAGTAATCGGCCTTCCGTGGTTGAAGAAAGTAAAAGAAGAAACCGGCATGTATGTGGCAACCGAAGTGGCCACCAAAGACCATGTATTTGAAGCGTTGAAAGCCGGTATCGATATTTTATGGATAGGAGCGCGTACCTCAGCGAACCCGTTTGCCGTACAGGAAATAGCCGATGCGCTGAAAGGTGTTGACATCCCGGTATTAATCAAAAACCCGGTCAATCCGGACCTGGAATTATGGATTGGCGCATTCCAACGCCTCTACGGCGCCGGTATCAAGCGGTTAGGAGCCATCCATCGCGGATTCAGTTCGTATGATAAGAAAATTTACCGCAACCTCCCGTTATGGCATATTCCCATTGAGCTGCGTCGCCGTATGCCCAACCTGCCGATATTCTGCGATCCGAGCCATATCGGAGGAAAACGTGAACTGATTGCTCCGCTTTGCCAACAGGCCATGGATTTGAACTTTGATGGACTGATTATCGAATCACACCGCGACCCGGACGCTGCTTGGAGCGATGCCGCGCAACAAATCACCCCGGATGTACTGGATTATGTATTGAACCTGCTGGTGATCCGCGATTCAACGCAAACAACTGAGAACCTCAGCGAGCTGCGTAAACAGATTGATGGCATTGATGAGCAACTGCTTGAGCTCTTGGCTAAACGGATGCGCGTTTCCCGTGAAATAGGCGTCTATAAGAAAGAACATAACATGCCGATTCTGCAAGCTCCACGCTACAGCGAGATCCTGGAAAAACGGTCGGATATGGGTTCTCAAATGGATTTGAATCCGGAGTTCATCAAAGAAATACTCAAGGAAATCCACGAAGAGTCTGTACGCCAGCAAATGATTATAATGAACGAAGAATAAATAGAGGGAACAACAGACAAGGCGACAGACACCTCTCAGTAGTCTGAAGCCTTGTCAACTATCAAATCATCCATTTATGAAAATATTGATTCTCGGTGCAGGAAAGATGGGATCATTCTTCACCGATCTGTTGAGTTTTGACCATGAGGTCGCTGTGTTGGAAAGTGATCCCAAACGGATGCGGTTTATTTACAATGCCCTCCGGATGCAGCAGGTAGAAGAGATTAAAGATTTTGCGCCGGAACTGGTCATCAATTGCGTCACGCTGAACCAGACGATAGAGGCATTCAAGGCTGTCCTCCCATTCTTGCCCCCCTATTGCATCATCTCCGACATCGCATCTGTCAAAACGCATCTGAAAGAGTTTTATGAAACCTGCGGTTTTCCATACGTATCGACACACCCGATGTTCGGACCGACATTTGCCAATTTAGGCAATCTGAGTAAGGAGAATACCATTATCATCTCCGAAGGCGATCATTTAGGCAAGATTTTCTTTAAAGATATCTACGAGAAACTACATCTGAATATCCGCGAATACACCTTCGAGGAGCACGATCATGTAGTAGCCTATTCGTTGGGAATACCTTTTGCCTCGACAATGGTCTTCGCAGCCACGATGAAGCATCAGGACGCTCCTGGCACCACATTCAAAAGGCACATGAAAATTGCCCGCGGACTGCTTTCGGAAGACGATTATCTACTGACAGAAATCCTGTTCAATCCGCATACTCCACACCAGATAGAGCGTATCCAAGAAGAGTTGAGCACCCTATTGGATATCATCAAGCGCCGGGACACGGAGGGCATTAAAACATTCCTGACAAAAATCCGGAAGAACATCGAGTAATTTCGCAAGAAAATTAAACATAGGCACGGAGCTTTTAATTGTCAATCATTAACCGCTCCGTGCCTATTCTTTGGCTTGTAACGACATACAGGAGTTGCTGAACGCCGGCGTTATCCGGAAACTTGGAGCGGGACGTGCCATTATTTATGTAAAAGTGTAAAATATTTTGGAGATGAATGTTTAATAAATAAAAAAATCCTCCGGTGAATTTAAACATTGCTTTTGCCCGGAAGTCTATTTTTAAGACTTACATATAAAAACAGACGGAAGAGCATGAAGGCGATAATGAGAATTTGGTTGATGTTGATGTTTGTGGCAAATCCCCTGTTTGCCCAACAAAATGGTGTAGATATCACAGGAAAGGTGATTGAGAAAGGAACACGTTTGCCGGTCGAGCAGGCGAGTGTACGGTTGTTGAACGCGAAAGATAGCGCGATGGTGCGCGGCATGGCCAGTAATGCCAACGGCTCTTTCTCGTTAAAGAATGTGCGTCCGGGCTCTTACATCTTGAATATTACCTATATCGGTTTTGAGCCGATTTACCGGAATATAGCGGTTGACGGGAAGAAGAATCCACTGGCCATTGGTACGCTGGAGATGGATGATTCCGGAGTACACCTGACTACTGCCGTGATTACCGGAAAGGCCCCGGAAGTAGTGGTACGTAATGATACAACGGAATATAATGCCGATTCGTTCAAGGTCACGGAAGGCTCTATGCTGGAGGATTTGTTGAAAAAGATGCCGGGTGTGGAGGTCGATACTGACGGAAATGTAACGGTAAACGGCAAGTCTATCTCGAAAATCATGGTGGATGGCAAAGAATTTTTCTCGGATGACCCCAAAATAGCATCCAAGAATCTTCCAGCCAAAATGATTGACAAGGTACAGGTGCTGGATAAGAAAAGCGATATGGCGAAGATGACCGGATTTGATGATGGCGAAGAGGAAACAGTATTGAATCTTACGGTCAAACCGGGAATGAAACAAGGCTGGTTCGGGAATGCGTATGCGGGGTACGGGAGCAAAGACCGGTATGAAGGCAATGCGATGGTAAACCGCTTTTATGGAAATGACCAGATCACCCTGATGGGTGGAGCGAACAATACCAACAACATGGGATTCTCAGACCTGGCCTCGTCAATGTTCTCCGGAATGCGGGGAGGCCTGCGGGGAGGAAGTGGCGGTTCCGGAATCACCTCTTCCGGAAATGGCGGATTGAACTTCAGCAAAGAGTTCAATTCGAAAGTCACGTTGGGAGGTAATGCCCGCTATTCGCATTCAGACAATGAAGCGGAAAGCAAGAGCAACGAACAGACCTTTTTGCCGGGAGATAGCGTCTCGTATTCCAGCAATCAAGTGTTGTCGAATACACGGAGTGATAATACCGGCATGAATTTCCGGTTGGACTGGCGTCCGGATACCTTGACGCAATTGTTCTTTACACCCGACTTCGGATATAGCCGGAGCCATTCCACCCAGACACAACAGACGCAAACACGCCTGGATCAGGACACCTTGAACCGGAGTAACTCTAATGTCTTCTCGGACGGAGCTGGATATAACTTGAGTGCACGGCTGGAGTTCAGCCGGAAATTGAACAGTAAAGGGCGTGTGCTCAGCTTCTCGTTTTCCGGAGGAGTGAATGATTCATATAATAATGAGGTGAATTACTCCAACACGGAATACCTGCAAGAGAACAGTTCGGAACTGATCGACCAGCATATCCGCTATGATAACAAGAGTTTTAATTACCGGGCTTATGTATCGTGGGTCGAACCATTGGGAAGGAATAATTTCCTGCAAGCGACATATAGCTTCTCCCAGCAGAGGCAAGAGTCATTGAAGAATGCCTATACGCAGGATGCCGAAACCGGTGAGTATAACGTACTGGATACCGCATATAGCCGCAATTACCGGAATAGTTATATCAACCAGCGTGCCAGCTTGAGTTTCAGGTCGCAACGGGAAAAGTTCAATTATACGATAGGTATCAACCTGGATCCGTCCTATTCGCGAAGCGAGAATTTTATCGGGGACACGGTATTGTCTGACCTGAGCCGGAGTGTGATCAATGTCTCCCCGATGATTCGTTTTAATTACCGTTTTAATAAGCAGACCAATTTGCGTATCCATTATAACGGACGAACCAGCCAGCCAAGCATGACGCAATTGCAACCGGTCGTGGATAATTCGGATCCGCTGAATATCATTACCGGTAATCCTGATTTGAAACCTCGTTATACCAACAGCATGCGCATCGATTTCAATCAGTTCAAACCAGAGCAGCAACGTGCGCTTATGGCTTCCTTGAACGGAAGTTATACGCTGAACGATATCGTAAGCAAAACGATTTTCGATGGAACGACCGGAGGACGGAGTACCACCTACGAGAATGTAAACGGAAACTATAGTTTAAACGGACGGGTAATGGTCAATATGCCGCTCCGAAACAAAAAATTCTCCATCAGTAGCAATAGTATGGTTTCTTGGGGAAACACCAACAGTTTTGTCAATGGCGAAAAGAACCGGAGCAAGAGCCTGGGGGCTACCGAGCGTGCCGGCATCGATTTCCGTTCCTCCTATTTAGATATTGGCTTAAATGGAAATTTCCGTTACAATTCGACACGCAACTCGTTGCAGGGGCAACAGGATCTGAATACGTTCAATTATGGTGTGGGAGGCTATACAACTATTTACCTGCCTCTTGACTTTAAGATAGAGAGCGACATCAACTGGTCTGCCAATTCCGGTTATGCGGAAGGCTATGAACAAAAGGAAGTGCTTTGGAATGCTTCTGTTTCAAAATCGTTCCTGAAAAACAATCAAGGGACCTTGCGGTTTAAGATATATGATATCTTACAACAACGCAGTAACATTTCACGAAGTATAGCAGCAAGCAGTATCCGGGACTCAGAATACAATACGCTGAACAGCTACTTTATGTTCCATTTTATTTACCGTTTCAATATTTTCAAAGGAGGCGGTGGCAGTTCGGATGCCGACCGTTCACGTGGTCCGCGCCACGACAGAAGAATGGGACCTCCTCCCGGAAGATTCTGAAACGAAAGAAGGGCCGGTGTAGTAAATTTCTTTATTTCATCGGCCCAAAACGAGTTTTTTTGTGTGTTTCTAAGCAACATGACCCGGAACGGCTTGCCACCACACGGTGTATATGCAGGACCGGGAAAAGGGGAATTAGAGCAGTTCATTCAACGCTTTTACAATGCTTATCTACGCACATTTTTAGAAAAGTGTCCAGTTAGCTTTTCCCTATTTTATACATTAACTCATTAAAAACGAATATTTTACCCACCCTCAAAA
>DWYO01000323.1 GCA_019118725.1 Candidatus Parabacteroides intestinavium
GATACAGGTGTATATCTCACGTGACGATATTTGTCCGGATGAAAATAAAGATCTTTATACTGTTGTATTCAAGAAATTATTGGATATTGGGGATATAATCGGTGTCAAGGGGTATGTGTTCCGCACGCAAATGGGCGAGATTTCGGTACATGCCCGCGAGCTGACTGTATTGTCCAAATCTTTACGCCCGTTGCCTATCGTAAAATACAAAGATGGGGTGGCATACGATGGATTCAATGATCCGGAATTGCGTTATCGTCAGCGTTATGTGGATTTGATTGTAAACGATGGCGTGAAGGATATTTTCCTGAAACGTGCGAAGGTGGTTAAGACAATGCGCCGCGTATTGGATGATGCCGGATATACCGAAGTGGAAACTCCGACTTTGCAATCTATTCCGGGAGGAGCCAGCGCACGTCCGTTTATTACGCACTTCAATGCACTGGATATAGATATGTATATGCGTATTGCCACAGAGCTTTACTTGAAACGTCTGATTGTAGGCGGCTTTGAAGGAGTTTATGAGATTGGTAAGAACTTCCGTAACGAAGGAATGGACCGCAATCATAATCCGGAATTTACCTGCATGGAATTGTATGTACAGTATAAGGACTATAACTGGATGATGTCATTTACCGAAAAGCTATTGGAAGAAATCTGTATTGCGGTGAATGGTTCGAGTGAAACTGTGGTGGACGGAAAGACAATCAGCTTTAAGGCTCCTTATCGCCGGCTTCCGATTCTTGAGGCTATCAAGGAGAAAACCGGCTATGATCTGGAGGGAATGGACGAGGCGCAGATCCGTGAGGTATGCAAGAAGCTGAACATGGAAATCGATGATACGATGGGTAAGGGAAAACTGATTGATGAGATCTTCGGTGAATTTTGCGAAGGGACCTTTATCCAGCCTACATTTATTATTGATTATCCGGTAGAGATGTCTCCGCTTACCAAGATGCATCGGAGCAAACCGGGCTTGACCGAGCGCTTTGAGCTGATGGTCAATGGTAAGGAGCTGGCGAATGCTTACTCAGAGCTGAACGACCCGATAGATCAAGAGGCGCGTTTCAAAGAGCAGATGCGCTTGGCGGATAAGGGAGATGACGAGGCGATGATTATCGACCAAGATTTCATGCGTGCGTTGGAATACGGTATGCCTCCGACCAGCGGTATCGGTATCGGAATCGATCGTCTGGTGATGCTGATGACCGGTCAGACCACGATTCAGGAGGTACTCTTCTTCCCGCAGATGCGTCCGGAAAAGACAGCTAAGAAAGATGCTGTTGAGAAATATACAGCTATCGGTATAGATAAGGATTGGGTTCCGGCTTTGCAAAAAGCAGGCTATATTACGTTAGATACCTTGAAGGAGGCTAATCCGAATAAGGTAAGACAAGAATTGTGTGAACTTAATAAGAAATATAAGTTAGAGTTGGCCAATCCTTCGGCTGAACAAGTCGCGGAATGGATTGCCAATGCAGCCAAATAAAACCAGAGAAAGACATGGATTTGCCTGGAAAAATTGCAATAATGGGTGGCGGTAGTTGGGCTACCGCTTTGGCCAAAATTGTACTTTCGACACAAGATAAGATTAACTGGTATATGCGCAGGGATGACCAGATTCAGGACTTCCTGCAGAGTGGCCATAATCCGAGTTATTTGTCGGCGGTGGAATTTGATGTAGAACGTATTCACTTCTATTCGGATATCAATAAGGCGATAGAAGATTCGGATACGTTGATCTTTGCCACGCCTTCGCCTTTCCTCAAACAGCATTTGAATAAGGTGAGGACCTCTATGCGCGACAAATTCATCATTTCGGCTATCAAGGGAATTGTCCCGGATGAGAATATGCTGGTTGCTGATTATTTTGCGGAGTATTATGACGTACCGATCCAGAACATAGCCGTTATCGGAGGCCCCTGCCATGCGGAAGAGATTGCGTTGGAGCGTCTCTCTTACATTACGCTGGCTTGTCCGGATGTAGAGAAAGTGAAGCAGATTTCTCCGGTCTTCCAGAATCATTACCTGAAGAATTATTGTTGTCAGGATGTGATTGGTATCGAATATGCATCGGTACTGAAGAATGTATATGCAATTGTAGCGGGCATTTGTCATGGCATGAAGTATGGGGATAACTTTTTGGCTGTCTTTATCTGTAATGCGATTGAGGAGATGCGTAATTTCCTGTATGCCGTTCATGGACTGGACCGGGATATTACGGACTCTGTCTATTTAGGCGATTTGCTGGTGACGGCCTATTCCCGTTTCAGTAGAAACCGGACTTTCGGAACAATGATAGGGAAGGGCTATTCCGTGAAGACCGCACAGCTGGAGATGGAAATGATAGCCGAAGGTTATTATGGGACGAAATGTATTTATGAAATTAACGAGAAATATAAAGTCGATATGCCGATACTGAATACGTTGTATGCAATCTTGTATGAACGTAAATCGCCGGTAACGGAAATTCGGAAGTTGACGAAATTATTTAAATAAACCGATATTCGCTTTATGGAAAACATTAGTTTAAACATTGAGAAAGCATTTGGCTTTGTTTCGAAAGAACAAGTATATGCACAAGAAGCAAAAGCCAATGAATGTGTGGCTACCTTGCATAAAGGCAATGGTGCCGGTAATGACTTTTTAGGTTGGTTGCATTTGCCCTCCTCTATTACCGATGCGGAATTGAAGGACATTGAAGATACAGCAGAGGTGTTGCGTTCGAAATGCGAGGTGGTAGTGGCTATTGGTATCGGAGGAAGCTATTTGGGAACTCGTGCCGTAGTGGAGGCCATGAATAATAGTTTTGACTGGTTGCATACGGCTGACCGGAAGAATCCGATTCTGCTTTATGCGGGCCATAACATCGGTGAAGATTATTTATATGAACTGAGCGAGGTTTTGAAAGGAAAACAATTCGGTATCATTAATATTTCCAAGTCTGGTACAACTACAGAGCCGGCGTTGGCATTCCGTATCTTGAAGAAACAACTGGAAGAGGCGGTAGGCAAAGAGGAGGCCAAGCATCGTATCGTGGCTATCACGGATGCCAAGAAAGGGGCATTACGTACGTTGGCTGACCAAGAAGGGTATAAGACTTTCGTTATTCCGGATAATGTAGGTGGCCGCTTTTCGGTATTGACTCCGGTGGGTTTGTTGCCTATAGCCGTAGCAGGTGTGAACATCCGTGAATTGGTGGCCGGTGCCGTGTCTATGGAGAAGGCTACAGACGAGAGTGTTCCGTTTGCCGAGAATATCTCTGCTATCTATGCAGCAGTGCGTAACGAGCTTTATAAGAGCGGAAAGAAAATCGAAATCCTTTGTAATTTCCACCCGAAGTTGCACTATATTGCCGAATGGTGGAAGCAACTCTATGGAGAGAGTGAAGGCAAAGAGCATAAGGGTATTTTCCCGGCTGCAGTAGATTTGACTACAGACCTGCATTCGATGGGGCAGTGGATCCAAGAAGGTGAACGTACTATTTTTGAAACGGTTATCTCAGTAGCTACTCCAGATCATAGCGTGACGGTTCCGACGGATGAAGCCAATTTGGATGGCCTGAACTTCCTGGCCGGAAAGCACGTAGATGAAGTGAATAAGATGGCCGAACTGGGAACTCAGCTGGCTCATGTGGATGGTGGTGTTCCGAACTTGAAGATAACAATGCCGGCCGTTACTCCGTATTATATCGGTCAGTTGTTCTATTTCTTTGAGAAAGCTTGCGGAATCAGTGGCTATATGTTAGGTGTGAATCCGTTCAATCAACCGGGGGTAGAAGCCTATAAAAAGAATATGTTTGCTTTGCTGAACAAACCCGGCTACGAGAAAGAAAGCGAAGCAATTAAGGAAAGATTGTAAGGAAAATAGAGGTAGTTAGTAGTTGGTAGTTAGTAAATTAGTAGGGGTTGTAAAACTGATTTATCTACCAGTTCCTGACTTCTAACTTCTAACTACTTTAATAGAATATGAGCAAAGAATCAATCCAAGAGGCTATTCGAAAATACGAAGAGAAGGCGGGTAAAAGGCTGAATCCGAAAGCCGTTTTGTTTGATATGGATGGAGTGCTTTATGACTCCATGCGTTTTCACGCCCGGGCTTGGAGAGAGGTGACCAGCCGGCATCATATTATAGCTTCCGATGAAGACTTTTATCTGCATGAAGGCAGAACGGGGGCCAGCATCATAAATGTACTTATCCAACGCACATTCAGTAGGGAAGCTACTGAAGCAGAGAAGGTGCATCTCTATGAAGAAAAAGCCGCTTTATTTAATCAATATAATGATGGAGAGGCAATGCCGGGGGCGGCAGATGTCTTGCGTGAAGTGGCAAAGACTGGATTACAAAGTCTGGTCGTTACTGGTTCCGGACAGAAAAGTCTAATTGATAAGCTTAATCATACTTATCCGGGTTGTTTTTCCTCGGATAAAATGGTAACTGCGTTTGATGTTAAGTATGGCAAACCTAATCCGGAACCCTATCTGATGGGGTTACAAAAAGCCGGAGTGCAGGCCCATGAAGCAATTGTTATAGAGAATGCTCCTTTAGGTGTAAGAGCCGGGGTGCAAGCTGGAATATTTACCATTGCGGTCAATACAGGTCCTCTACCTGATGAGGTCTTGCTGCAGGAGGGTGCTAATCTGTTATACCCCTCCATGTCAGCATTGGCAGAGGAATGGAGTTTATTGGTAGTTAGTAGTTCAATGTCCTAACTACCAATCCCCCAACTCCTAATTATTTTACATAATCTGCGTTATTCAGGAAGTCATAGCTTTGCTGTACGCTGGCAACGGGGTCGTTGTTGGTGTATGCCTCTACTTCTACATACCAATCTTGAATTCCGTTAGCATACATTTGATTGAAGATCGGTTCGAAATTCATTTTTCCGCTGGCTCCGATTTCCTTTTCATCTTTGATATGAATAGCTTTGAATTGATCCGGCCGGTTTTTCAGGTAAGCCACAGGGTCTCCTCCTCCATGCTGAACCCAATAAACATCCATTTCGAAGCAAACGTTATTTTTGTCCACATTGTCGAGCATGACATCATAAATCAGCTGATTGTCAATCTTACGGAATTCAAAATCGTGGTTATGATATCCGAATGTGATACCTGCGGCTTTTGCTTTCTGGCCCACTTGGCTGAAGTAATCGCAATACATCTTGATATCGTCCAAGGTGGTTTTATCGTTGGTAGACATCCAAGGTTGAATCATGAACGTGGTACCCAACTGATGGTGCGCTTCGATAGCTTTGTCCCACCACGCCATCACTTCTGAAGCTTTTTCTTTCGAATAGTCTTGTCCTAAATGGGCGCTGGTGCATTTCATGCCTAAGTCTTCCACCATCTTCTTGAACTCGGTCGGTGTCAATCCGTAAATTTTCCCATTGTCATAGTTGGCTGTTTCCAAGTTCTTGTATCCCATTTTCGATACCGTTTCCAATACCTTTTGTATGCCTTCATTCTTTACCATATCTCTTAAAGAATAAAGCTGCAAACCGATATTTTTAGCGGTTTTCGTAGCTACTTGTGCGGCATCTGTTTTTGTTTTCCCTCCACAAGAGGTCAGTAATTGTGGTGCCACTAAACCTCCGGCTAATAACAAGCCGGCTTGTCTTAAGAAATCTCGTCTGTTTTGCATAGCACTAAAATTTAGTTTATTAGTTTTTTTGAGTTTATTCGTTTATTAGTTTTTGTTGTACTTTATTAGAAACGTGTAAACTAAAAACACACAAACTTACAACTATATTTTTACATGTCGGTAACATTTCCCTTGTTTTTTTTATCTTTG
>DWYO01000324.1 GCA_019118725.1 Candidatus Parabacteroides intestinavium
GCATCATCAACATGGAGATAATCAATGTCCCGATGTTCAGCAGGATCCAAGAAGCGATGTTTAAGTCGACAGGAACAGCGTCCAGATAATAGATACTGGAATCCAGCTTCAGTATATGCATTTTTGACTGGATGAGGCAGATGATTAATGCAATTACATTCCCCCATAACATACCTCTTCCTATCAGGAAAAAGGAGACGTAGAGGAATACTTTTCGGATGCTTCGGTTGTTTTGTCCCAAGGCTTTGAGGATGCCGATCATGTTGGTCCGTTCTAAGATGATGATCAGCAATCCGGAAATCATGGTAAATCCCGCTACGGCCAGCATCAGCACCAATATCACTACGACATTGATGTCTAATACATCCAGCCAGCTGAATATCATCGGGTGCAGGTCTTTGATGGAACGGACGAAGAAGGTGTTTCCGTTTCGGTCCTGAATATTGGCCATTTCAAAATAGAGCCCTTCGGATATCTGGTCTAAGTGGTCATAGTTGTCGACTAATAGTTCGATACCACTGACCTGGTCCTCATCCCAGTCATTCAACCGGCGGACTTGCCGGATATCTGCCAGGACGAAAAGCTTGTCATAATCGGCAAACCCGGTTTCATAAATCCCCGTAATGTGGAATTTTCGGGCACGGATATCTTCCTCAACAAAATAGGTCAGGAACGAATCGCCTATTTTTAATCCCAACAGGTTCGAGAGATAGCGAGAGATAATCACATCTGATGAACGTTTCTTTTCATCCAGCTTGAATATCTCGCCTTCCTTCAGATTATTTTTGAAGAATGTCCAATCGTAATTCTGGTCTACTCCTTTCAAGACAATTCCCTGAAAGTCAGAGTCCGTTTTTAATAACCCCGGTTTCGTAGCAAAAGTCTCGACATGACGGATTTCCGGATAGGAGGCCAACGCTTTCAACAAGGAATCGCTTACTGCTATCGGAACGGTTTGATAAGAAGAATTATTGTCAAAATTGGTAATCTGTATATGCGAACCGAAACCAATCACTTTATTCCTTACCTCTTTCTTAAATCCGATAACGATAGCTACCGAAAGGAGCATTACTGCCAATCCCAGTGCGATGCCTATCGTAGCAATCCGGATGGCGGGGGGAGTGGCTTTCCGACCCGCCTCTTTCCCGAAATGTATTTTTTTTGCTATGAAAAGTTCGAGGTTCATTTGTTATATTCCTCCAACGCTTTGCGCAAAACGAGTAGAGCTTTGGCAAGATCCTCTTTTTTGAGTACATACGCCAGGCGCACTTCGTCTTTCCCTAATCCTGGAGTAGTATAGAAGCCAGAGGCGGGAGCCATCATAATGGTCTGTCCTTCGTATTCGAAATCACGCAGGCACCATGCGCAGAATTTTTCCGCGTCATCGACCGGAAGTTTAGCTACAGTGTAAAAAGCACCCATTGGAATCGGAGAATAGCATCCCGGTATGCGGTTCAGTCCGTCTATTAAGAACTTACGCCGTTCTACATATTCGTTATAGACCTCTAACATATATTCCTCCGGTGTATTGAGTGATGCTTCCGCGATGATTTGTCCGATCAGAGGAGGGCTTAGGCGGGCCTGACACCATTTCATCACATTCTCGCGCACCATTTTGTTTTTTGATATCAGTGCCCCGATACGGATGCCGCATTCACTATATCGTTTGGAGACAGAGTCGACCAATACCACGTTATTCTCGATGCCTTCCAAATGGAATGCCGAGATGTAGGGCGCGCCCGTATAACAAAATTCACGATAGACCTCGTCCGAGAAGAGGAACAGGTCGTATTTTTTCACGATGTCACGCAACTGGTTCATCTCCTTTTGGGTGTACAGATAACCTGTCGGGTTGTTCGGATTACAAATCAAGATGCCTTTTGTACGAGGGGAAATCAGAGCCTCGAATTTCTCGACCGAGGGCAGGGCGAATCCCTCTTCGATGGTAGACGGAACCGTTTTGATCACCGCTCCACACGAGATGGCAAAGGCCATATAGTTGGCGTACGCCGGTTCCGGGACGATGATTTCATCGCCTGGGTCAAGGCAAGCCATGAACGCGAAGAATACCGCTTCCGAACCGCCGGTCGTGATGATGATATCCTCTGCATCTACCTGAATGTGAAACTTGGCATAATATTTAACCAGCTTTTCCCGGAAGCTCCGGATGCCTTCGCTGGGTGAGTATTCAAGTACCGTGCGGTCGACATGGCGCAACGCGTCCATCGCGACATCGGGTGTCGGAATATCCGGTTGCCCGATGTTCAGATGGTACACTTTTACTCCTCTTGCTTTTGCCTCTTCCGCCAACGGAACGAGCTTTCGTATAGGAGAAGCCGGCATATCGACTCCTCTTTGTGAGATATTCGGCATTATTTTCTACATTTTATTATTTTGCGGACAAAGGTAACTATTTAATCCGCAAATAGCAACATGCCGGTAGGGAAAATGGTCGGCTTACATCGGTGCAGCCGGATCTTTACCCGGTTTCGGAGCTTCACCTTCGTGATAATCGGGCAACGGTCCCAGTTTGTATTCCGTTGGACCATAGCGCAGGTTGGAGGCCATGATCTCGTCCCAGGTTATCCGATTTCCGGTATAAGCCGCCTCACGCCCCAAGATAGCCACTTGCGTTGAGTAGGCCAGATCCAGGGCCTGATTGATTTTCTTGTTCAGGCGGATTGACTCGACTAGATGGATATGTTCCTGATTGTACGGATTCTTCACCGGTTTGGCCTCATAATCATATTGCCAGATGGTGTTCCCGGCATAATCTTCGAAGTGAATGGTGTTATTGTCGCTTAATAGAGCAACGCCTTTCGTGCCTAAGATACGTTCCGAAACGTTCCCTTCGCATCCGTCTATCTGACGTGCAGTACATAACATACGCTTATTTCCTGCATAGGTGTAATCACAAGCGAAATTGTCGTAAATGTCTCCGGTCAAACGACGCACGCGTCCTCCGAAACCCGTAGCAGACTGAGGCCGTTCGCCCATGAACCACGTGACGATATCAATGTTATGTACGGCTTGGTCTAATAGATGGTCTCCACTCAGCCATTTGATGTTGAACCAGTTGCGTATGCAATACTCCATATCGCTCCATTCCGGGCGTTTTTTCTTGTTCCACCAGGCTCCTTGGTCCCAATGCGCCGTAGTCGAGATGATATCCCCAATCATTCCGTTGCGTACGTTCACATAGGCTTCCCAATAATCGCGCCGGTGCCTGCGTTGGTTTCCTGTGATTACCGTAAGTCCGGCATTTTCGGCCACCTTAGCTGCGGCTATCACGGTACGGATGCCCGATGGGTCAACGGCACAGGGCTTTTCCATAAAGATGTGTTTCTTGGCTTCCACTGCAGCCTTGAACTGCTCTGGACGGAAATGGGTCGGTGTGCAGAGCAGGACCACGTCAATCTCCGGCATGGCCAATACTTTTTTGTAGGCATCAAATCCCAAGAAACAATTCTCGTCCGGCACATCATTATTGTACTTTTCCTTCAGCACTTTTCGGCATGCGTCCTGCCGGTCTTTAAATATATCCGCTAAGGCGATGATAGAGAGGTTTGGCCCTGCTTCCAGAAATTGGCAAGCCGCGCCCGTTCCCCGGTCTCCATTCCCGATAAGTGCCGCCTTGAGTGGTTTGCCATCTGGCGCAATGTCTACAAAGGAAAACATCCCCAATTCTTCGGGGGTGAATTGTTTAGCCGCAGAAGCATCGGCTCCGGCGGATTTTCCACTACATGAGGTTGTTATTGTTGCCAATCCCAAAGGCAGGCTTGTGCCTAAGATCAGCGAGCTGGAAATAAAACTTCTTCGCTTCATAACGATGGTTAGTTTTAAGGTACTATTATTTTTAGTTTGTTAGATCTCTTAGTTGACAAGGCTTCAGTTTTAATATGTTTTGTCTCTGAAGCTTATGGCCTGTCGCCTTGTTTCCTAAAGGCTTTGTTCCTTATTGGGCAAATATATACGAAAATAAACGGATAACAAAACGAATAATGATAATTTTTCAGAAAAAGGGAATTTTCTATAATAGAAGGCTTTTATAACGGTCTCTTTTTTGTCTTGCTTTTGACATATTCTTTATTGATGGGCTATGATACATAAGTTTTCCACAAGCGGAACATAAAACTCTCGCACTTCTTCCGCCGTAGGTGTATGCCCACCGGGGAAGTGATAGGCATGGGAATAGTGTTGTAGAAATAGCGGTTCAAAGTGAGCCAGGTGGTCATTCTCTCCGAATAATCCCCATATACGGCCGGAGAGTTCAGGTCGTGAGTCGTCCCATTGGTGAGCTTGCACCTCGGCAAATTCGTCTATTAATGATTGGTCTATTACGAGTCGCTGGTGCCCGTCTGCCCGTGGCGATTTATATTCATGCTCTCCGATGCGCTCAATGAGAAATCGGGTAATTTCCAAGTAAGGATTGCCCAACAGGGCAGGTAATCCGAGACGGGAAGCAATAATTTGTGCCAAGAATGCACCGTTGCTATTGCCTACCAATACGCTGGGTTGTTCGTTGTGGCAAATGTCCTCAATAAACGCAAGTGCTTCATTCGGGTGCAAAGGAAGGTCGGGCGTGAGGACTTCCGCCTTACCTGTAAATATCTGTTTCAATGCTTGAGCCGGTATGCAACTGCCTGAAGCAAAGAAACCGTGCAGAAAAAGAATTTTCTTTGTTATCATTGTTTTTTTATTAACCCATTGGCGAAATTAAATTAGTGAAGTGATTTA
>DWYO01000032.1 GCA_019118725.1 Candidatus Parabacteroides intestinavium
GATGCAATTAAATCACAGCTGTGATGCAATTAAATCACCCTTGTGATGCAATTGATTCACCCTTGTGATGCAAACAAAAAATCCCTACAAAGATAATTCTTTTCGGGAGATAAACAAGAGAATTTCTTGTATTTACCAATTGGTTGGGAAAACAAAAATAGAGTGATCTTCATTTATCCCTAAAAAAGCATTATCTTCGCATCGATTCCCGGAAACAGACGATCTGGGGGGAAAGAAAAATGGATAAAAGGTAGTAATCGTAGAATTTAAATAGAATATCAATGAAAGCAGACGTAAAGAAAGTTTTGACATGTTGTGTGTTGTTTTCGTTTGTCTTGACCGGATGCCAGTCCGGTCAGCAGGCTGCGGATTCACAAAAGGCGGTGAAAGAGAAGACGGCTTTCCAGACCGGTCAGCCTTGGAGGCCTACTATTGATAACCGGGCCGATGTGGCGATTGTCTATGGGGTGGGCGGAAATCCATCAGATAAGGAAAAGCAGAAGATGTCTTTTGAGGAGCGTGTGCAGACGTGGCGCGATCATGGATATATAACGCATTTCATGACAGGAAGTGCCTGGGGCGAATACCAAGATTATTTTACCGGTGAATGGGATGGCAAGTGGCACTTGGACGAGGGTCAGGTGACGAAGCAGGGTGATACGATCTGGCATGGGCACATGGTCCCTTATATCGTTCCTTCAGAGAACTTTATCAAATATATGCAGGAGAGGCATTTGAAGCGGGTGATTGATGCGGGCATCGATGCGATCTACTTGGAAGAACCGGAGTTCTGGGCGCGTGGAGGGTATAGCGAGGCCTTCAAGCGCGAATGGAAAGCGTATTATGGTTTCGACTGGCGTCCGCAACATGAGTCGGCCGAGAATACTTACCTGTCGAATAAGTTGAAATATCATTTGTATTACCGGGCTTTGAACGAGATGTTTACCTATGCGAAAGAATACGGGAAGTCGAAGGGGATGAATATCCGGTGCTATGTCCCGACGCACTCGTTGGTGAACTATTCGCAATGGCAAATCGTAAGTCCGGAGGCAAGTCTGGCCTCTTTACCTTGCGTGGACGGTTATATTGCGCAGGTCTGGACCGGCACTTCGCGTGAACCGAACTATTTCGATGGTGTGAAGAAAGAGCGTGTCTTTGAGAATGCCTTTTTAGAATACGGATGCATGGAGTCGATGACGGCTCCGACGGGACGTAAGGTCTATTTCCTGACCGACCCGATTGAGGACCGGGCACGGGATTGGGCGGATTATAAGAAAAATTACCAGGCTACGTTTACGGCTAAGTTACTTTATCCGAATAATGATAATTATGAGGTGATGCCATGGCCGGAGCGTATCTACGAAGGGCTTTACAAGACGAGTGCGAACAGCGAGGAAAAGACTCGTATTCCGCGTTTCTATTCTACGCAGATGCAGGTGATGATCAACTCCTTGAACGATATGCCTCTTTCGGATAATAAGGTGAGTGGTTCGCATGGCATCAGCGTGTTAATGGCTAATTCGTTAATGTTCCAGCGGGCTCCGGAACCGGTGGCGGGCTATGATGATCCGCAGCTCTCTAACTTTTACGGACAGGCATTGCCTTTCTTGAAGCGGGGCGTACCGGTGCATCTGATGCACATCGAGAATGTGTCTTATCCGGAGAATTGGAAGGACACGAAAGTGTTGCTGATGAGCTATTCCAATATGAAACCTTTGGAAAAAGAAGCGCATCAGTATATAGCCGATTGGGTGAAGAATGGAGGTGTACTGGTATATAGCGCAACGGATAAAGATTCGTTCCAAAGCGTGCAGGAATGGTGGAACCAGGATGGAAATACCTACAAGGCTCCGTCTGAACATCTTTTTGAGTTGATGGGATTAGACCGGGAGTTGAAAGAGGGCGAATATGCGGTAGGAAAAGGTACGGTCTATGTGTTCCGTCATGACCCGAAAGATTTTGTAATGAAAACGGATGGGGATAAGGAGTATGTGGAAACCGTGAAACGGCTTTATGAAAGGATTGCGCATGCCGGAGAGCTTCAGTTCAAGAATAGTTTCTATTTGGAGCGGGGCGTTTATGATTTGGTCTCGGTGATGGATGAGAGCGTAAATGATGATCCCTATATAATAAAAGGTAAACTGATTGATTTGTTTGACCCGGAACTGCCCGTATTGGACGAGAAGGTGGTTCGTCCGGATGAACAAGCCTTCCTCTTGGATATTAATCGGGTGGAAAACCCGGAGAAACCGCAAGTGTTGTGTGGAGCAGCCCGGGTGTATGAAGAAAAGATAAAAGACTCATTCTATCAGTTCTTGGCGAAAAGTCCTGTAAATACAACCAATGTGATGCGTGTGCTGCTCCCGAAAGCTCCGAAGCATGTCACCATAAAAGATGCTAAAGGAAGGGAACTTGCAGATACTTCTAATTCATGGGATGAGGCTAGCCATACCAGTTTGCTGAAGTTTGAGAATAATCCGGATGGGGTTCTTGTAACGTATGAATGGTAAGGAACATTAAAAACAAAAGAATCGATATGAACAAAATTTCATTATTTTCTCTGTGTGCGGTTGCCCTATTGGGAAGCTGCACCCCCAGTAGCAAGGAGGCAGGTGTGGAATACAAGCCGGTGGCCGAGAATACGCTCCGGGCTCCTGCTTATCCTTTAGTGACCATCGACCCTTATACGAGTTTGTGGTCGTTTACCAATAACTTGAATGACGAGCCGACCCGGCATTGGACGGGACGTAATTTCCCGGTTGTCGGGGGCGTGCGTGTGGATGGTGTGACGTATCGTTTTATGGGACGCGACCAGGTTAAGGTCGATCCGGTGGTTGGGACCGCCGAGCAAGGCCTATGGGAGGCTACCTATACCTTTACTCAACCGGAAGGCGCATGGTGGGAGAGTGGGTATGTCCCTCAAGGATGGAAATCCGGCAAGGCCGCTTTCGGAACACCGGAAAATCCGCATGCCACGGTGGCTTGGCAAGATGGCGATATCTGGGTACGCCGGACGTTTGATTGGCCTCAGGATGTGGCTAAAAGCGACCTGTTCGTTCAATATTCGCACGATGATAATGTAGAGGTGTACCTGAATGGGGTCAAGGTGGCCGTTACCGGAAACGGTTTGGATTATGATTTGTTGCAGGAGATCCCTGCTGAGGTGGCCGGTACCATCAAACCTATGGGGAATGTGCTGGCGGCTCATTGCCGGAATAATGGCGGAGGAGCTTATCTGGACTTCGGTATCGGCAAACAGGTAAAGGATGGAAATACATTTGATCTGAAGGCCGAGCAGAAGTCGGTGACGGTGATGCCTACACAGACCTTCTATACTTTTGAGTGTGGTGGGGTTTCGTTGGATGTTATTTTTACCTCTCCGGCGGTACCGACCGATTTGGATTTGGTTTCGGCTCCCTATAACTATGTGACGTATCAGGCAAAATCGGTGGATGGCAAGGAGCATGAGGTACAGGTTTACTTAGAGGCGACTCCCTTGTTGGCGGTAAATACGATCGACCAGGCCGTAGACTTTGCTCTGGATCAGCAAAACGGGATGTATCTGTTGAAGACAGGTACCGTAGAGCAGCCGATGTTGCAGAAGAAGGGAGATGATGTCCGTATAGACTGGGGGCATCTTTACCTTGCGGCACAACAGATCCCGAGTGTATCGGTAACGATCGATGAGCAAACCGCGGCCAAGAAAAATTTTATGGAAACAGGAAAACTTTCAGGCAAGATAGGAAAGACATCGCCTGATATGCAGAAGCAGATGACGGTATTGGCTTATGCTGATGATTTGGGCAAGGTGTCCGGAGAAGGTGCGGTAAAGTCTGGCCATTTACTTTTGGGATATGACGATAATTATTCCATTCAATATTTCGGAGATAACCGTATGGCCTATTGGAAACATGACGGAAAGGTCTCGATAGAACAGGCTTTGAAGAAGGGATTTGATACGTATGGTGAGGCAATGCAACGTTGTGCAGACTTTGATCGTCAGTTAATGGAGGAGACAAAAGCCGCAGGCGGACAGCAGTATGCCGAACTTTGTGCATTGGTTTATCGTCAGGTGATGGCGGCACATAAGCTGATTACCGATAAGGAGGGGAATCTGCTCTATTTCTCGAAAGAGAATTTCAGTAACGGTTCTATCGGAACGGTGGACATTACCTATCCTTCTTCACCGATGTATCTGTGTTATAACCCGGAATTATTGAAAGGTATGATGACACCGATTTTCTATTATAGTGAATCAGGAAAATGGACAAAGCCTTTTGCGGCACATGATGTGGGTACTTATCCGCAAGCTAACGGACAAACCTATGGCGGAGATATGCCGGTAGAGGAAAGCGGAAATATGCTGATCCTTACCGCTGCGATTGCCGCTGTAGAAGGAAATGCCGATTATGCGGCGAAACACTGGGATGTGCTGACTGTTTGGGCTGATTATCTGAAGAAAGAGGGATTGGATCCGGCCAACCAGCTCTGTACGGATGATTTTGCCGGTCATTTTGCCCATAACACGAATCTTTCTATCAAGGCGATTATGGGTGTGGCTAGCTATGCGAAATTGGCCGAGATGTTAGGTAAGGCTGATGTGGCGAAGGCTTATAGGAATGAGGCTCGTGGCATGGCGGAAAAATGGGTGACGATGGCGAAAGATACCGATCATTATCGTTTGACGTTTGACCAGCCGGGAACTTGGAGCCAGAAATACAATCTGATATGGGATCGCTTATTGGGATATAATCTGTTCCCTGCAGAGATAGCAACGACCGAAATGGCCTTCTACAAGACACATCAGAACAAATATGGCTTGCCGTTGGATTGCCGAGAGGATTATACGAAGTCTGACTGGATCCTGTGGACGGCTTGTCTGACCGGTGTTGATGCTGATTTCCAAACCCTGCTGGCTCCTGTATGGAAATATGCTGATGAAACAACATCACGTGTTCCGCTGAGTGACTGGCATTATACATCAAGTGGAGACCAGCGTGGTTTCCAGGCACGCTCTGTTGTAGGTGGTTACTATATGAAACTGCTGCATGAGAAATTGAAGAAGTAGTATATACATACAAGTTGATGAAATAGGACGGTGTGTCGGAATGAGATATTAGCACGCAAACAACACAGAAATAGATTTTCGCAGATTTATTCAACTGTATATCCATAATATATAATCAGTGGCCATCTGTTGTATCTGTCCTGTGTGCAATTTTATATTTCGGCACGCCGTCTTATTTTTAGAAATGATAGGG
>DWYO01000325.1 GCA_019118725.1 Candidatus Parabacteroides intestinavium
TCCTCCCAAAAAGGAATACGTGCCCCTGCATCCATTTTGAATGTTGCAGGGAAATTACAGGAATAGTCATTCGAAGGTATGCTCCAGTTCAGCTTGTTGATAACATCCTCCCTGTTGCCCCCTTTATGTGATGAGAAAACGATGTTTTCTTTTTTGTTCACATGCTGGATGGCATAAGGGACACAGACCGTCAATCTGCCATAATCTTTAAGGTAAAACGTATCCAATTTTAATATACTCCCTGGGTATAGACGGATAGCTTTCCCTTCAGACGCATTCCGGATTCCGGCCTCTTTCGGGTAGAAATAATCGTATTTCCCCTCTACGGTATAAGCAGTTTGATATTTACTCCCCTCAAAATCCTGTATAACGAGCGTATCTATTATATGAGGATTCTTTTTCCCTAAAATTAAATAGTTCCAACTTCCGGGATGGGTCCAATCGGATTGTGAATGACTTGGGGTTGCTAAGCAGAAAACTGCTATCAAAGCGATGGGTAAAGAGCTTTTCTTTTTCATAGCCTCTGATTTTTGGATTAAAGTTTATAAATTGGTGGTAAAGATATAGAAAATAATTGAAATGATTATCTTTGCAGCATGAAAGATTTTATAATAAGTGAAGCACAATCGGAAAAAGCCGTTTTAGTAGGCTTGATTACTCCGCAACAGAATGAACAGAAAGTCCGGGAATATCTGGATGAGTTGGCATTTTTGGCCGATACCGCCGGTGTGGAAGCCGTTAAAAGTTTTACCCAGAAGCTGGATGGCCCTAATTCGGTGACGTTTGTCGGAACCGGAAAATTGCAAGAAATAAAAGAGTTTGTTGTAGAGCATGAGATCGGTATCGTTATTTTTGACGATGAACTTTCGGCCAAGCAACTTCGGAATATTGAAAAGGAGCTTCAGGTAAAGATATTGGACCGGACTAACCTGATATTGGATATTTTTGCCCGGAGAGCACAGACGGCTCACGCGAAAACGCAGGTGGAGCTGGCCCAATACAAATATATGCTTCCACGCTTGACTCGTTTATGGACTCACCTGGAACGCCAGCGGGGTGGTGTCGGCATGAGAGGTCCCGGTGAAACCCAGTTGGAGACCGACCGTCGGTTGATTATGGACAAAATTGCCCGGCTTAAACGGGAATTGGAAGATATTGATAAGCAAAAGAGCGTGCAGCGTAAGAACCGGGGAAAGATGGTGCGTGTGGCTTTGGTTGGATATACCAATGTCGGAAAATCTACTTTGATGAACCTGTTGAGCAAGAGTGAGGTCTTTGCGGAGAATAAGCTGTTTGCCACATTAGACACGACAGTACGTAAGGTCATCATCGACAATCTGCCTTTTTTGCTCTCAGATACGGTCGGGTTCATTCGTAAATTGCCGACTGAGTTGATCGAGTCGTTTAAGTCTACCTTGGATGAAGTACGCGAAGCGGACCTGCTGGTACATGTCGTGGACATTTCTCATCCCTCTTTTGAAGAACAGATAGAAGTGGTAAATCGGACTTTGGCCGAAATAGATGACCAAGAAAAGCCGATGATTATTGTGTTTAATAAGGTGGATGCCTTTACTTTTGTTCCGAAAGAGGAGGATGACTTGACCCCTCGTTCGCGGGAGAACATTGATTTGGATGAATTGAAACGGACCTGGATGGCGAAGTTACAAGACAATTGTATTTTCATTTCAGCCAAAGAGCGTACAAATATTGAAGAATTGAAAACATTGCTTTATGAGCGGGTAAAGCAAATTCATATTACCCGGTTCCCCTATAATGATTTCCTGTTCCAGAATTACGAGGATATGGAATAAATTGTTCAACTTTTGCAAGCTCAAATGGGCTGGCAAATAACAAGTTGACGAGAAACCCAGGCTTTTGTCATACGCCCTTTGTCTTTTACTTGGAGAAAACTTGGGCGAAGGGTCGGAAGTTCCCTGATGGATTAATTTCCGACCGGCTGTTATGATCTTCAATGATGGCAAAGCGTATATGTTCAAAAGCTTTGGCAAACTCCTCCTCTTGCAGGACTTGTGCAAACAGGTTTGCTATTTCTTTCGCAGGATTGCAAAAGGCTCCACATCCGAATGCCGATAAGACCAGTTGATGATGCCCCGTTTGGTAAGCGATACGCAGCATCAGCCGTATTTTATGACAGGTTATGGCCTTTTCTTCGGCTGAAAGCAGGTAATTCCCTTTATCATCTCTTAGCCAATTGGACTTACTTCTCAGGTTAAGAGCGGCTACGGCTATAAAATCCAACGTAAACCCTTGACGAAGAAAAGGATATCCTTCAGCTTCATTCCCGCGGAAGATAGTGACGCCTTCCGAATAAATGGCTCCTTCTTCAGGGTCTAAAGGATATGAACCGGTAAGGTTGCGCTGAATACCTAATTGGTGATAGTCTTCCGCTAAAGGAGAATAACTGAATAATGAACGAACATAATCGCTGCGTCGGCAAAGGTTCTCTTCCTGGGCTCCGGCTCCGGATATAACCCCTCCGCCGGGGTGAGTGCTACTTGCCATATTTAGGACAAGAGGTGTCTCATCGGTTTCGTCCAGAAGCCTTTTCGCCGCATCGATACAGTCTTCATTTACGACTTCTATTTGCGTATTGAAAGGTTTCTTGGCTTGAACGGGAGACGGCTTGGACGCTGCATCATAAAATCGGGAAGGAATGAAATCGTTAAGCACTAATGGAATGCTTACCACGCAATCCCTTTCAATTATCCGGATGCTTCGATGCTCTATCGCCTCGCAGGTGTAAGCAAAGGCTTTCCTGCGGAGTGCTTTTTTCTCTTGCCAAGAATGGCTTTTCATAAATAGCGCTTTTGCATACTGCGCATCCCAAACCGGAGAATAATCCATACTTGTACCCATGATAAAACTATTTATTCATCAGATAAAACCAACATTAATCCTATTCCTTTGACGGTCTTTATCTTTACCCGTTCATCAACAGACAAAAGTTTGCGGAGTTTCGTTACAAATACATCCAAGCTCCGGGATGCAAAATAATCGTCCTCCGTGTTCCAGAACTTATCGAGGATGACCTCACGCCGTACTACCTCTCCGGGGGTCCGGAAAAGCATTTCCAGAATACCCGCCTCACGTGGAGTCAGCAATTGGGAAAATCCGGAGCTGTGGGAAAGAGTGGCATGGGTAACGTCTAAAGTGTAAAGGCCGGCTTGGTAGGTTTCGTCCTTCTCCTCCATTCTGGGCTTTCGGCGCAATAAAGCCCGGATGTGCGCATCCAGCTCTTCCGGCAAGAAGGGCTTCTTGACGTAATTATCAACTCCCAGTTCATAGCCTTTCACGACATCTTTAGGAGAAACACGGGCAGACGAGAAAAGAATCGGAATGTCCTTATCTATTTTCCGGAGTCGTTGCACCATTTCATACCCGTCCATGACCGGCATTTCGATATCAGCTACGATAATGTCCGGTTTCTCTTTTCGGTAAGCATCTAATCCCTCCTGGCCATTATGGGCTATGCGTACCTCATAATCGCCTATCATATCTTCTAAGCCTCCTTGGATGATATAACTCAGGTTGGCATCATCCTCGACTAACAATAACTTGATCATTTTATTTCCTCCTCTTCGGTCGGTAAAGGAATAGAGAGGGTAAACTCGCTATATTTTCCCTCTTGACTCTCGACACCGACGTATCCTCCGTGCGAACGGGTTACATTCATCACGTAATTCAGCCCTAAACCAAATCCTGATACCCGATTGCTCTCGCCTTTCCGGTCGAAAGCGCCACGGTCAAACTTATCAAAAATGTGATTTTGTGCGGCCAGAGAGATGCCTATTCCGTTATCTTTTACTTTTATCTGTACATAATTGTCATATACCATAGTTGCTATGCGGATATCCACCGACTCTTTCGAGTATTTTATGGCATTATCAATCAGATTGCTCACGGCCTCTTTCAGATATTCTTCATCCGCATAGATCTGTTCCGTTTCCATTTCCAGTCGGAAAGACACCTGTTTCCCGGCTTTGGCGGAAAAGAGCTGTATCAGTTCTTCCAACATCGGCCGAAGCGGGAACCAACTCTTTTCTAGCAATAATTGTCCATGCTCCAGCTTTGAGATAGTCAGCACTTTGTTGGTTAATGCCAACAGGTGTTGCGCCTCTTCCTCCATGATGTCAAAATACTTCGCCTTCTTTTCCGGTTTATTATCCAATTTTCCGCTTCTCAGGATGCGTGTGCCCATTAAGATGGAACTCAAGGGAGTTTTCATGTCATGCACCATGGCATACGAGAAGTCTTCGCGCATTTGGGCCAGGTCATCTTGCCGTTTGATGATCTTTACTTGTCGGGCAATACCCCAGAATAGGACTACCAGTCCGATCAGGGTCCCGAAGAAACTGTACAATAATTTGCCGATTGAGCCCGCCCGCGGGTTCAAGATGTCCGCCCGTACTCCTTGCTTTTCGCTGATTGGATAGACAAAGGTCTGTCGCATCCGTAATAGACTATCATAATCCGTGGCATAATGTATGTCGGAACGCAGGGTAATACTATCGGTAAGCGATACGGTATCCAGTCGGAAAGCCAAGCGCTCCAAATTATTCCGGTTTAATTCCTGCCGGAAGAGGTCGGTCAGTTGAAGTGTCGTGTCGGAAGCATACCGCTCTGTGGCTTTGCCATAAGCCTCATGCACTTGTCGGGCCAGACGTTCGTTGATTAGCGCATAGCCCCTTCCAATCCATTCTCCGGAGAGATAGACTACGGCAATGCCAGCTATGGCAACTAAAATCATATAGAACGACTTTTCCATGGTGCTTGCTTTATTCGTTTTGCAAAGATAATAGATTCGTGTTAGTTCCAAGGGATGAAACTGGAGTTTCTTTGGGTGAAACCGGAGTTTCAGGCCTTGAAACTTGAACGATTATCACTATCTTTGCAAAAAAAGAATAGCAGATGAAAGTGAAATATTCCATTTTATCTATCTTATTGCTCTTCCTGATGATGGGGTGTATCTCATCTTCCCCCCAGAAAGAGGAGTGTATTTCTGTTACCATTGAACCTCAACGTTATTTTATTGAGAAGATAGGTGGGACGGATTTTCAGGTGAATTGCGTTATTCCTTCGGGGCAAAGTCCGGAGACCTATGATCCGACACCGAAACAGATTATGCAGATTGGGCAAAGTCTGGCATATTTCAGGATAGGTTATATCGGTTTTGAACAGGCTTGGATGAGCAATCTGGAGAAGCAAAACCCACACATGCGCGTATTTGACTTGTCGAAAGGTATGGCCTTTGTGGAAAATGAGGAGTCGGATACGCATCATCATGGTTCGGTCGACCCGCATATCTGGACCTCCATGCAGGGAGCCCGGGTGATAGCCCGGAATGTCCGGGATGCCTTGATTGCCTTAAAACCAGAGCATCAGGCGGAGTATACTTTGCGCTATGATTCCTTGATGCAGGAAATAGCGGATACGGAACGCGAAATGAAGCTTCTGCTGGAGCCGTACAAGGGGACATCCTTTATTATCTATCATCCGGCATTGACCTACTTTGCCCGGGAGTTCGGATTGAACCAACTATGTATCGAGCTGGACGGAAAGGAGCCTTCGCCGGCTCAATTGAAGGAACTGATAGAGACGGCACGCGCTTCGCAAGCTAAGGTGGTGTTTGTCCAGCAGGAGTTTGACCAGAAGAATGCCGAATTGATTGCGCAAGAGACCGGATGCCGGTTGGTCCGTATCAATCCGCTGGCCTATGATTGGAGAAAAGAGATGGTTAACTTGGCAAAAATACTGGCCGGAGATCATGAATAAGTTGATTGAATTAAAAGGAGTAACTGCCGGATACGAGAACAAGATTGTTCTCCGGAATATCTCACTTGATGTCGAGGAGAAGGACTTTTTGGGCATTATCGGTCCGAACGGGGGAGGGAAGACCACTTTGCTGAAGGTGATTCTTGGTTTGCTCCCTCCGGAGCAGGGGACTATCCGTTTCTTTTTGGATGGGGAAGAGACGGAGAAACTGAAAATCGGTTATCTCCCGCAGATGAGCAACATAGACCGGAAATTCCCCATTTCCGTACATGAAGTCGTTGCTTCCGGGTTGGCTTCAGAAAAACCTCGTTTCCGAGGCTACCGGCCGGAGCAATTGCAACGTGTTGACGAGGTGATCCGTCAAATGGGATTGGAGGACTTACGGAAGCGTTCTATCGCCGAGTTGTCCGGCGGACAATTGCAACGGGTGTTGTTGGGGCGGTCTATTGTCTCGCACCCACATGTGCTGATTTTGGACGAACCGAATTCGTATGTAGACAAGCGTTTCGAATCGAAGTTCTATCAATTGTTGACGGAAATCAATCGTGAGAGTGCGATTATTCTGGTTTCCCATGATATCGGAACGGTCCTCTCTATGGTGAAAAATATTGCGTGCGTAAACGAGACGCTGCATTACCATTCCGGTGCGGATGTATCGGCCGACTGGCTCAACGAGAAATATGCTTGTCCCATCGAGCTTGTCGGACATGGAAATCTGCCGCATCGTGTGTTAAAGAATCATGAACATTGTAGCGAATAAGCCTATGATAACCTCTATTTTAGCATTTATCGGATTTTTGGAAATCGGTACGATTATCGGTATAGCGGTCATTTTGTTCGGATGCAAGGCCGTTTCCCAGAATCCGTTTATCAGTACGAAACAGAAATTGTTATGGATGTTGACCATCATCGTATTGAACTGGATTGGTCTATTGTGGTATTATTACATTTATTATATGAGGAATAACGAAGAATGAGACAACGCAAGGTATTAATAACGGGAGCCAGTGGATTTATCGGAGGATTCTTGACGGACGAAGCGCTAAAACGGGGGTATGAGGTTTGGGCCGGAGTCCGTTCGCAGAGCAGCCGTACCCACCTGCAAGATGAGCGTATCCGTTTTATACAATTGAACTATAAAGATGAGGAGGCTCTGAAAAAGCAGTTGGCGGATTTTGCCGAGAAAGAGGGGGGCTGGGATTATGTGATTCATAATGCCGGATTGACCAAGACCTTGGACAAGGCGAATTTTTTTGAGGTCAATGCGGAAAATACGCGTCGTTTCCTGCATGCGCTGGCCGCACAATGCCAGCCCGGTAAGTTTTTGTTGATGAGTAGCCTGAGTAGTTTTGGACAAGGAGATGAAAAGAACTTTACCCCCATTCACCTGAGCGATCCGCAACGTCCGAACACGGCATACGGGGAGAGTAAGCTACAGGCCGAGAATTATGTACGTCAGCAGCAGGTCATTCCTTACGTGATTCTTCGTCCAACGGGAGTTTATGGACCCGGTGAGCGGGATTATTTTTTGGAAATACAGAGCATTCAATCCGGATTTGATATAGCCATAGGGCATATTCCGCAACGGATTACGTTTATCTATGTAAAAGATTTGGCCAGGGTGGCTTTTGACGCTTTGGAAAAAGAGGAAATCCGTAACCGGGAATATTTTGTCGCGGATGGCGATGTACATACCGATGCTTCGTTCGCCCGGCTGATTCAGGAGATTTTGGGGAAAAAGCACGTTTTCCGTGCACGTGTTCCTTTATCTTTGGCGCATATCGGGTGCCTGGTCTCAGAAAAAATAGGAAAGTGGATGCATAAAAGCATGACCCTGAATAGTGATAAGTATCAGATCCTAAAACAACGCAATTGGATTTGCGATATCACTCCGTTGCAGAAAGATCTAGACTTTCATGCCGAATATACGCTTCGTAGAGGTTTGGAAGAAAGCATAGCGTGGTATAAAAAAGAAAAATGGCTAAAGTAGCCATTGTATCTCGTGTGGCCTTAATCGGCTACACGGGATACAGATTGGATATTCTTGATTTTGGATAACCTGACGCAAAGCTTCTGAATGTCTTCTACGTCATGTACCTTTATCTTGATTTGTCCTTTAAATACGCCATCTTTTGCTTCAATCAACAGGCGGATGATATACACGTTGAATTCTTCGGAGATAACATCTATGATTTCGTGCAGAACACCCAACGAGTCGATACCCCGGACCTCCAGAGTCGCCTCGAAATAGGTGGATTGGTGACCGCTCCATACCGTATTCAGGATGCGTTCGCCAAAACTGCTCTTCAGGCGCATGGCTATCGGACAGGAACGTTTATGCACAATTACGGTTCCGTCATCATTGATGAATCCTAACGATTCGTCTCCCGGAATCGGTTTGCAACAATCGGCAATCACATAGTTGCGTTCAAATTCCTCCTCTTTCAAAACGTAAGGTTTCTTCTTGTCATATACTGGCTTGGGTTTCTCTTCGGCCTCCTGTTCTTTCGAATCCGATTTCGATTTGGTGGCCATGCGCAACGCTTGTTTGACATACTTGAACAGGACATTGTCGTTTTTCCCTTTCAGGATCTTTTGGATGTTGTCTGATAAGACCACTTCTCCCTTCTCTACCGAATAGTAAAGATCGTCCCGTTTGTTGAATCCGTAATACATGGCTAACTTGTCCAAGTTCTGTGGGGAGGCTTCCAAATTGGCTTTCTGAAAAGCTTCCAACACTTTGGTTTCTCCTTCTTTGACCGTATCTTTGCGCAGACGCCGGATTATGGCAGCGATTTTTGTGCGGGCGCGTGCCGTTGTAACGAAGTTCAGCCACTCGGGTTGAGGGGTTTGTGAACGGGAGGTCAGTACTTCGACTTGGTCTCCGCTGGCTAATTTGTGACTTAATGGCACCAGCCGGTGATTTACTTTGGCTCCGATACATTTATTTCCCACATCCGAGTGCAAGGCGTAAGCAAAGTCAAGTGCCGTTGCCCCTTGAGGAAGCGTCTTGATGTCTCCTTTCGGGGTAAAGACAAAGATTTCGGATGAGAACAGGTTCAGTTTGATGGTATCCAGGAAATCCAGTGCATTCGGATCCGGATTCTCCAGTATCTCTTGGATGGTCTGAATCCATTTGTCCAGCTCGGTGTCTTCTTCCACATGGTGTTCCTTGTATTTCCAGTGGGCGGCAAATCCCTTCTCGGCAATATCGTCCATACGCCGGCTACGGATTTGGATTTCCACCCATTGTCCGTCCGGTCCCATTACGGTAACATGTAGCGCCTGATAACCGTTGGCTTTCGGGCGACTCACCCAGTCGCGGATCCGGTCCGGACGGATGCGGTAAATATCCGTTATGGCCGAATAGATGTCCCAACATTGATTCTTTTCGTCTACACCGGGGAGCGGATCAAAGATGATACGTACGGCATAGATGTCATAAATATCCTCGAACGGAACCTTTTTGGCTTCCATTTTATTCCAAATCGAATAGACCGATTTGACACGAGCTTTCATTTCATAATGAAGCCCCATCGCCTGCAACTTGGCATCAACCGGTTCGGCAAAATGCTGGAACAGACGTTCGCGTATCGGAGCTGTAGCTTCCAGCTTCTTCGTAATCGCCTCGTATTCTTGCGGGTGTTCATACTTGAAACTCAAGTCCTCCAATTCGGTCTTAATAGAGAATAGTCCCAAACGATGAGCCAGCGGCGCATACAGATAGAGCGTTTCGCCTGCTATCTTGAACTGTTTGGCAGGAAGCATCGAACCCAAAGTACGCATATTGTGCAGGCGATCGGCTATCTTTATCAGAATGACACGGATATCATCGCTCATGGTCAGAAGCAGCTTCCGGAAATTTTCGGCCTGCGCTGAGGCCTGTTCGCCGAAGATTCCTCCGGCAATCTTGGTCAGTCCGTCAACAATTTGTGCAATTTTGTCTCCGAACATATTGCGTATGTCCTCTACCGTATATTCGGTATCCTCCACGACATCGTGCAGTAATGCCGAGCAGATGGAGGTCGAACCTAATCCCATTTCGCTACAAACAATCTTGGCCACCGCAATGGGGTGCATGATGTAAGGTTCGCCGGAACGGCGTTTTACCCCATCGTGTGCTTGTTTGGCAAAATAGAATGCTTTGGTGATGCGTTCCACTTTGCGGCGATGATTTGAATTCAAGTAATCGTTCAGCAAATCGTTGAATGCGTCCTGAATCATCTTCTCGTCCGGTGATAGCGCGGGGGCATTTTGTCCCGGTTGCTGATTTATTGTGTTTTGTTTATCATTTGTATCTTCCATAGCGCGAACCTCCTGCATTAGTGTACAGCACAAATGTAATAAATATTTGAAAAGCCCCCATTAATCATGACGAAAATTTGTAACAATTTCTTTAAAAAAATCAGTTTAATCCCTATATACGCGGAATTATAGGGGATATTTGTGAAAAGGGAACGACTATTTTTAGGGCATAACCGTTATTTCCCGGGGGAAATTTATGCCTGTGTTCCCCGGAAAATATGCCTATCTTTGTCGATGAATATGCCTATCTTTCCATCCGATTATAGGCATCTTTTTCCCGGCTTGGCCAATCATTTAACCTAAAGATAACATAGCGATAACTTTGTGGGGCGGCAGGCCGGTGTATCTTTGCGGTATAAAAATTGAAGGAGAAATGAAAAATGGAAAATGAGATGTCTGTTTCAAAGAATGTAGAACTCCGGATCAAAGGAGGTTCGGTGTATTTTTTTTGTCGGTCTGGCGATATGCATCGGCGTGATACTTTCGTATGAGTATGTTTGGGGGGATTTTACGTATAAGTTCCCATTAAAAGGACTTTGGGGGGCTCTTGCATCTGTACTGATTTATTATCTGGTTCAGTATCTGTTTACGTGGGTTTACATCCGTGATCAGAGTGCATATCGTTGGACCAGGCAATTGGATTGCCTTTGGTTAAAGCCGATTACACTCAAGCAATACCGGGTCAACAAGATGGCTCCGTTTGTTTTATTGGGCTATTTGCCTTTGTTTTTCGGCTTTTGTAGCGGATATCCCGCATTGTTCAGTTGCGGATTGTTATATTCAACACTTAGTGTGATTATGATTTCACGGTTATGGCAATTACGTTCCTTTAAGAACCGGGATTTAATCTGTAACAAAGAGGGAGAAAAAGAAATATTCATTATTCAACGATTGGGTTATGGAAACAAATGATTTAAAAACAAATTCAGTTAATCCTTCATCGGGATTGGTGCAATTGAGTCCGGTGCGTCTGAATATCGTCGGATTCTTGATTCTGCTCTTTGTCCTATTAATGGGCATTATTGCTTTCAACTTTGTCTGGGCCCAACCTAACGATACGTATAGTGCCGGTTACAACACGGGCTACAAACTCGGATTGTTGGCGAAGATGCTCATCAAGGAAAAAGGATCTTTTTGGCTGATTGTCTGGTTGGTGATTCATTTGGCCCTGCAATATGGTTTGTTTTATATTTTCTCTAAGCGGGATTATCGGTCCATTCATTTCGCTTCCAACTGGGTCGGCTTTGGTTGGGTTATCAGAAAACCGATGGCGTTGAAATATTATCGGGTAACATTGGTAATACCTTCGTTGTTGTTGGGCTGGCTGCCCGCCTTGCATGGTTTTTGCACCGGAAGCTTCGGTTGGTTTGCGCTGGGCCTGTGGGGGATAGCCTGTGCTTTTCTCGATTATTATTTTCTTTGGAGACTACGTCCGTTTAATGATGAGGATAAAATTGTGAATGTGAAGCAGAACTTTGCAATTCAGATTATTAAGAATAGCTGACGGTATCTTCAAATAAACGTAATATAGGTAATCTTATCTGTAATATAGGTAATCTTTTTAGGCTATTTACAAATTATTTTTGTTGCATGATTGAGTTTGTAAATAGTTAATGCGTATGGAAAGAAAGATGAATAGACGGAGTTGGATGAAGACTTCGTTTGCAGCTATTGCTTCTTTTGCCGCCGCAAAAAGCTTTCCGGTTTTGGCTCATACGGACGGAATCCAAGTGGCAAAGGCATCGAAAGTGTATATGACGAAGGAAATATCACCGGAAAGTCTGGTGAAAATCTATGAAGCTTTGGGCCGTAAAGCTGCAGGACGGGTTGCCGTCAAGATCAGTACCGGTGAACCGGGCGGGCATAATTTCCTGCAACCCTCTTTAATTAAGAATTTGGTAAAAGAGGTCAATGGCACGATCGTGGAATGTAATACAGCGTATGCCGGCCGTCGTATGACTACAGAGGAGCATTTGAAAGCGGCACGCGAGCATGGTTTCTTTGATATTGCGAACGTTGATATTATGGATAGTGAAGGCGATATGAAGATTCCGGTACGTGATAAGAAACATTTGCAATATAATGTGGTAGGATCTCACCTGAAGAATTACGATTTTATGATTAATTTGGCTCACTTTAAGGGGCATGCGATGGGCGGATTCGGAGGAGTGCTGAAGAATCAGTCGATTGGAGTAGCTTCTTCTCACGGTAAGGCTTATATTCATACCGCCGGAAAGACGGAACAGCCTTCCGAATTATGGAATAATCTGCCCGAGCAGGACGCTTTCCTGGAATCTATGGCTGCTTCAGCCCAAGCTGTGGCGGATTATTTCGGAGATAGGATTCTATACATCAATGTGATGAATAATATATCTATTGATTGTGATTGTGACTCGCATCCGCATGATCCGGAATTGCAAGATATCGGAATATTGGCTTCAACCGATCCGGTAGCGCTGGATGAGGCTTGCCTGAATTTGATCTATGCGATTAAACCAACGGAAGGAAATAATAATCAGCCTTTGGTTGATCGAATCAATAAGCTGCACGGACGTCATACGGTGGATTATGCCGAGCAGATCGGATTGGGAAGTAAGACGTATGAAATCGTGAACATATAGCACTATTAAACCATACACTCCCTTAAGGTGTGTCAGAATGGGGAAGATCCAAGCGTTGAGGGTGAGGGCAAAGGAGTTTACACCTGTAAATGACTGTAGCCCTCATCCCGAAAGCGATGAAGCAGATCGCCCCTGATGACACACCATCTTTCTTTTTATCAGTCTTTGCTTTTATTTAACCCAAATCGGTCATTAGACTTTGGGTAGATTGCCCCCTTATGTCTTGCGGATTGCTTTTCGGCTTGCAGAAGGCGTAGCGGGCTACGTCAAGGCAAGCCGGGAAGCAAGATGCTGGCAGAAGGAGGCAA
>DWYO01000326.1 GCA_019118725.1 Candidatus Parabacteroides intestinavium
CGAAGAAGCAATATATGGCATTATATGCAATATCAGGCAGACATTGCCGTTTATTTCGTAGAAACCCATAAAAGAGTATAAGCAATGAAAGTGAATCTTATTATTATTATCAGCCTGTTTATGGCAACGGCAATGTCTGCCCAAAAAGGAAATATTGAACTGGAACCGCGAGTTGGATATATCCATTCCGATATCCCCGAGTATCAATCCGGATTCCAAGTAGGAGCGAGGTCCTCGTTCGGCTTGTCAGAACGCTTTTCAATCACCCCGGGACTCTCATTTGCCTCATTCGGGAAAATGGACAAAGTCTATTTCTTGGTGCCGGTTTATGCCTCTTACCAAATTCCCTTACAGGAATGCCGGTTACATCTGAACGCAGGTCCTTATGGACAATTTGGCTCAGATCAGGATTTCGGGGTATCGGCCGAAGTAAGCGCGGAATACAAAAGATGGCAATTGGGCGCACATTATTACCAAAATCTGATAGGAGGTGAATCGTATGCCCCCGATCGGTTTGCCGGTTTATCCGTAGGATATAGGTTCAGGGTGAGATAAGTCTTAATGGACTCGTGTCGGTTGGAATTTGGAAGTTTGGGTTTAAAAGTTGGAAGAAGGTGTGTCAAAATAAGATATTGGCACACCTTCACATTTTTACGAATTAGTCGATTCACGGAATCTCGTGGCTATTTACTTCTCCATCTCTTGCGCTATCTGGCGAATATCCTGCAGGGTGAAATCGCCGGTAAGGCGCATGACGATATAATCCTCCTTGGAGTCTGTGAGCATAATCAGCTCGCTGATCTTTTCCCCCTTTTGCTTGACGAAAAAAGAGGCGCGGGTATCGTCAGACTTTACCTTCATCAGCAATTCATGCTCTTTGCCGACCACGGTGTTGAAGTCCGCTTTCATCTGCTCCTTGACCTCCTGCTTTTCGGAAGTCAGGATTTGCAGATTATTGATTTTTCCTTTCAGATTCCCCAAATCCAGACCTCCTGTCCGCATATCATCAGGCATCATTTGGAACATGGACTTGGAAATATATACCGATGTGACATTATCCTGATCGGCATACTTCTCGAACAACCGGTCTTGTGCAAAGCACAACGAGCAGCACAAGAGAAACAATACCAGTAAACTATTTCGTGTTTTCATTCGGTTCATCATTGTATTTGTTTGTGAATTACTTGATTAACTTTTGTTATTTCCGTTCCGGCCTGCTGCATGCTATCAAAGCCTTTGTTCAGATTTTCCGACATCACCAGCAAGGCCTGTCCTGCCACGCGGGCTGCCTCTTCCGGGTCTTTGAAGGTATCTTCCGGTTGACTTTCCGCGAAATACACTCCGGCTCCTATGCCGATAGCCAATAGGACAGAGGCCGCTATCCGGAGTCCCGCCCAACGTCTCCTTATCGGAACCCGCCGCGCCTCCTTCCGGTCCGGTTCACTGATCCGGTCGATATGCCGTTCCAGGCGTGCTTCCAGTCCCTCCGGCAATCGGGCTTCGTCCCGTAACGCTTGAGCAATCAGCTCGTCTATATTTTTTTCATTCATTTCCATACCATTTATAAAATTGTTCCTTTAACGTCTTTCGTGCCCGGGAAAGCAAGGTGCGGATATTTCCGGCATTCAGACCGGTAATCTCGGCGATTTCCTCCATCGAGCAATCCTCGAAACTTTGTAATCTCAACACCTGTTGTTGTTTTTCCGGGAGCCGTTGCATCCACTTTTGGATATTCCGGATTTTCTCTTTCTCCTCGGCATTCCTTTCCGGGGAAGAGTCCGCGCGCAACGCGTAAGCCTCGGTGATGTCCTCCTCATGCCGGTTTGCCCGTGGAGAGCGCAGATAATCCAGGCAGCAGTTCTTGACCCACGTGACGCAAAAGGCCTCCGGATTCCGGACCGCCTCCAGCTCTTCCCGTTTCATCCAAAGTTTGGAATAAGTTTCTTGTAAGATATCCTCCGCATCGTCTGCATTGCCCACCAGAGCGAATGCGATACGATACAGCTTGGGATGAAGCGGGAGGAACCGGCATTTGAAATCTTCAGCGGTCATCATCGTGCTTATTCACCACTTGTGCCACATCTTCGGGTTTGATGTTCCCTTTCAGCTGGACTACCATTAAATCATCTTTGGTCAGGAAAATGACCATCTCCCGGATGGCGTTCTCTTTTATTTTGGTAAAGACCTTTATTTGCTCGTTTTCTTCATTAATCGTCGCAAAAGGTTCGAACTCGGAATCTTTCAGTTGGCGGATATCCTTACGGTATTTGTCCAAAGTCTCTGAAGAACAGTCCTCCAGGCAAAGAACATTTATACTATTCACGCCCATCGTTTCGGTAAAAAGGCTGGCAATCTTCATGACCACCGGTCCCATGGTTATATGTGTCAAGTCCTTTTTGTGTTGTAAATCCTTCAAGAATTCATTCATATTCTTCGCCTGCATTCCCATACTTGATAAAGCGAGCAGGCTCGCCATCCATACATATTTTGCTTTCATGTTGTATAAGTTTTAATTGGTTTTCTATAATTAAGACGAGATGCAGGAAGGTTTTGTTACAAAAAAAGTGAAGAAAGGGGCTGTGTCAAAATGAATGTTTTGATGCAGCCCCTTTAAGGTGTGTCAGAATTAGCAAAAAATAACGCAGCAGTTTGCAATTATGACACACCGTCCGTCCAACTTCCGACTATTCCATCATTAACGTGCTCCGCTCGGCGGCTATAGCTGAGCTGACGGGAGAGGATTTGCGTGTGCAATAATCAAACTCCGTTGATTTCTCGCCACTATACGAGTGCCAGGCCAGTTTCAGTTTTACGGTTTTCCCTTGCGTGTCCGGAAGGCTGTCCAGGTTGAATGCGACTAATCCATCAGCCATAGGCCCGCCCGTATTGCCGAACGCATTGTGGCGGAATTCCACTTCGTAGGGATTCTCCGGATTCTGGTTCAGCAAAAGATTGACGAAATGCTTCGCTCCGGAGCTTCCCACCTCCGTACGGAAGCGTAACGTCAGATAGCCGTCCTCGGCGATGGTTACCCAGTCGTTTACCATCTCTACCGGATCGGTTCCATAGACCGAATCATTCTTCAGACCCAAATCAGGAGCGGGTTGCTTGGTCAGGATACTATCTATCCAGTTCACCTGCACGGCATGCGTATAGCCCTCGCTCGGACGGTCTACAAACTCGAAGTTGGTCAAGGCACGCACCTCTTTCTTTCCGAAAGGTGAGGCGTTGAGGTTGACCGGAAGCAGGGTTGTCGTATCATCCAATTGCAGATAAAAGGAATCGTTTTCCGTTGTTTTTACGGTAACAATAGCATTCGGTACACTCATATAATAGTAATTATTGTCATCATCATCCAGGCAGGACTGAGAACCCAACGCAACGAGCAAAGCCATCGCTGACATGTACCATTTCTTCATACGTTTTTTCATATCGTTCGTTTTTTACATTAAGACTACATACACTATGAAGCAATTCGAGGGGAAAATGCTGCATGACCGGGAGGAAAAAAGTGGAAGTACCCGACCGAAAAATCGTCTAACGGATGTGCAACTTTCGTCTAACAACTGTGTACGTTGCTTCTAACAGCTGTTAGACGAAAGTTGCACGACTGTCAGACGATTTTTTTATCGTTATCTTTCTGGAAAAAGATAGGATATGGGGATGAAAAAACGATATTTTGTGTATCTTCGCAAGAAAAAGCAGGATTTGGCGTTATATATAAAAACTCAGATAGTATGAAGAAAGACAGAGTACTTTGGGCAGACGATGAAATCGATTTGTTGAAACCGCATATTCTTTTCTTGCAGGAGAAAGGGTACGAGGTCGTTCCGGTAATCAGCGGGCAGGATGCCATCGATTGTTGTCGGGAGGAGAGTTTTGACATTATCTTTTTGGATGAGAATATGCCTGGACTTACCGGCCTGGAGACGTTGTCGCACATCAAGGAGATCGCCCCGAACGTGCCGGTGGTTATGGTGACCAAGAGTGAGGAAGAGAGCATCATGAACCAGGCTATCGGGAACAAGATAGCCGATTACCTGATCAAGCCGGTCAATCCCCACCAGCTCCTCCTTTCCATCAAGAAGAATGTCCATAAGAATGTCATCATCTCGCAGACTACGACCGAGAGTTACCAGCAGGAGTTCGGACGGATCGGAATGCAGATCAATGACTCGCTGACCACCCGCGACTGGATGGAGGTGTACAAGAAACTTATCTATTGGGAACTGGAACTGGAGAGCAGTCAGGTGCCCATGACCGATATGCTCCTGATGCAAAAAGAGGAGGCAAACAATGCCTTCGGGAAATTTGTCCGGAAGAATTACGAGAGCTGGATAAACAATTCGGCGGAAAGGCCTTTGATGAGTCCCGACCTGTTCAAGAAGCGTATCTTCCCGATGCTTGAGGAGGGCGAGAAGGTGTTCTTCATCCTGATTGATAATTTCCGGATGGACCAGTGGCGCGTGGTAAAAGATCTGTTGGCGGAATTTTATACGTTTGACGAGGATATGTACTACAGCATTCTCCCGACCGCTACGCAATATGCCCGCAACGCGATTTTCTCGGGGCTGATGCCTTTGCAAATCGAGCAACTTTTCCCGGAGCTGTGGGTAGACGAGGAAAGCGAGGAGGGGAAGAACCTGAACGAGGCGCCGCTCATTCAGACACAGATCAAGCGTTTCCGGAAGGATTATACCTTTTCATACAACAAGGTGCATGACTCGCAATATGGCGAGAAGCTTTTGGGAATGATTCCCTCTCTGTTGAAGAACCAGCTGAATGTCGTGGTACTCAACTTTGTGGATATGCTCTCGCACGCCCGTACGGAAAGCAAGATGATCCGCGAACTGGCCCAAAGCGAAGCGGCTTACCGAAGCCTGACCCGCTCGTGGTTCCAGCATTCCACGACCTTGGAACTGTTCCGGCGTATCGCCCGGACAGGGTATAAGGTGATTGTCACCACCGACCACGGGACAATCCGCGTCAATTCGCCGGTAAAGGTCATCGGAGACCGGAACACGAATACCAACCTCCGGTATAAGCTGGGCAAGAATCTCAATTATAACCCGAAAGAGGTCTACGAGATACGCAATCCGGAAAAAGTAGGCTTGCCTTCGCCCAACCTGAGCACAAAATATATCTTTGCCCTCGGAGAGAGCTTTTTTGCTTATCCGAACAACTATAATTATTACGTTTCTTACTATAAGAATACTTTCCAGCATGGGGGGATTTCGATGGAGGAAATGCTGATTCCGTTCATCACCTTGATGCCTAAATGAAAGAAAATGGGGATTGTAAGAAAAATGTAATCTGATACACATACAATCGTAACCTAAAAAGCATTATCTTTGGGTCAAATATAGAAAAAACTCCATGTATCTACGAAAACATTACCGCACAATCGTCCTTTCGGACATTCATTTAGGAACGACCCACTCGAAAGTTGAGGAAGTGAGCAACTTCTTGCGTGCCGTCAATTGCGACCGCTTGATTCTGAACGGAGATATTATCGACGGATGGCATATCAAAAAGAACGGCACACGGAAGTGGCAGGCCTCGCATACGCAATTCTTCAAAATCATCATGAAGATGATGGAAAAATGCGGGACTGAGGTGATTTATGTCCGGGGGAATCACGATGATTTCCTGGACAATCTCGCTCCTATACGCTTCGCGAATATCCAAATCGTGAAAGAGTATGAGCTGGATTGCGGAGAGAAACGCTATTTCGTGACACACGGAGATATATTTGACCGGGTCACCACGCAGATGAAATGGCTGGCGCATTTGGGCGATGCCGGTTATACTTTCCTGCTTTGGTTCAACGGCTGGTACAACCGCTATCGGGCATGGCGGGGAATGCCCTACGACTCGCTTTCGCAACGCATCAAGCAAAAGGTGAAGAGCGCTGTGTCTTATATCTCCGATTTCGAACAGACCTTGGCCGATTTTGCCTCGGCGCGCAAGTGCGATGGCATTATCTGCGGACATATCCACCACCCGGAGAACCGGTATTACGGGAATGTGCATTACCTGAATTCGGGGGATTGGGTCGAGACGCTGTCTGCCTTGGTGGAAAATGAGAATGGCGAATGGAATATCGTCTATTATTCGGAAATTGCCAGTGAGGAATTACAGGCTAAACTAACATCTAACATATTATCCGCATCATGAAATATTTGTTTATTGTACAAGGTGAAGGGCGCGGACATCTGACACAATGCATCGCGCTGGAAGAGATGCTGAGACGGAACGGGCACGAGGTGGTCGAGGTGCTGGTCGGGAAGAGCGCGGCCCGCGAATTGCCTGCCTTTTTCCAGCAAAAGATAAAAGCTCCGGTCTACCGGTTCGAGAGTCCGAACTTCTTGCCCTCTGCGGCCAACAAACGCAATAATTTGTGGCGGAGCGTAACCTATAACTTGTGCAAAATCCCGACTTACCTGAAGAGCATTCGTTTCATCAAGCAACATATCCAAGAGAGCCGGGCCGATGTCGTCATCAACTTTTATGAATTGCTGACGGGCTTTTGCTATGCGTTCTATTATATCGGTGTCCCACAGATATGCATCGGGCACCAATACTTGTTCCTGCATAAGGATTTTGAATTGCCGGAGATACACCGGGCCAAGATCGGAACACTTAATTTCTTCTCCCGTCTGACCAGTATCGGCGCGGAGCAACGGCTGGCGCTTTCTTTCCACGAGATGCCCGAAGATACGAGACACCGGATCCGTGTGGTGCCTCCCTTGCTCCGGAAAGAGGTCTTTTCCCTGGAACCGAAAACAGGGGATTATATACATGGCTACATGCTGAATTCAGGCTTTGCCGAAAATGTCCTGGAATGGCATAAGAAGCGTCCCGAAACGCCTTTGTGCTTCTTTTGGGATCGCAAAGGGGAACATACGGTAAAGCAAGTGGACGAGACGTTGAGCTTCCATCCGCTGGACGATAAGAAATTCCTGGAGATGATGAGCGGATGCCGGGCGTATGCCAGTACCGCGGGATTCGAATCCATTTGTGAGGCGATGTATCTGGGTAAGCCTATCCTGATGGTTCCGGCGCATATCGAACAGGATTGCAATGCCTATGATGCGGCACGCAACGGAGCGGGCATCGTCTCGAAGGATTTCAATCTGGATGGCTTGTTGAATTTCGCTCAGACCTACCGGACTAACGTGACGTTCCGTCCGTGGGTGAATAGTGCGCCTTATAAAATCTTGCATGAACTGGCGCAAGAGGCACATGCCACCTGCCTGCGGAGGTCCTTGCAAAGCTATTACTATTATTTTCTGATGAAAAAAGTTTATCTCAAAAACCTGTTGGTGGGAAGACATTGACAGGGAAAAAAGGCGGAAATGGCGCTTTTGATTCTTAGCTTTTAATTTTTAATTCAGATGAGGTGCTTATGAAAATAAAAAACAACAAAACTTATTTGCCAAGAGACATCAGTTGGATGTATTTCAATCGGCGGATCTTACAAGAAGCCTGCAAAGAAAATGTGCCTTTGTTGGAACGGTTCAGCTTCCTGGGCATTTACTCGAATAACCTGGATGAGTTTTTCCGGGTGCGTGTGGCTACGCAGAACCGTATAGCCGAATGTGAAGATAAAGAGGCGCGTAGAAACAGAGCCGAGGCCCTGGAAATATTGAAAGAGATAAACAAGCTCAATTCGCAATACGCCAGGGATTTCGAACAGGCTATCCGGGAAATAACGGTCAAATTGCGTGAAAACAATATTTTCTTGCTGAAAGATGATGAGGTGGATGAAGAGCAGTTCCAGTTCATCCGCGAGTTTTACCGGCAACATCTGAACGGGCGGGTAATACCGGTATGGTATTCCGCCGTAAAACAATTGGATGTAGAGAATGACGAGAATATTTATCTGGCGGTACGTATGCGGAAGCAAAACACCAAGAAATCGGTGTATGAGTATGCTTTCCTGGAGCTTCCGGTGGACATCTGCGGGCGTTTTGTGCGCCTTCCGGATAAGGGTGACCAGCGGTTCCTGATGTATATGGACGATGTAATCCGGTGCTGCCTGCCTTTGATTTTCCAAGGTCAGCCCTATACGGATTTCGAGGCTTATTCCTTCAAGTTCACCCGCGATGCGGAGATGGAGATTGATAATGACTTGCGTAATGGCATGTTACAGAAGATCTCGAAAGGGGTAAAGAGCCGCCGGAGGGGAGAGCCTTTGCGGGTCCTTTATGATGCCATGATGCCCAAAGCGCTTTTGAAGCAGGTCCTTTCTACCTTGTATTTGGATAAGCTGGATACGGTTTTGGCCGGAGGTAGGTATCATAACCACAAAGACTTGATGAAATTCCCGGATTGCGGGCGTAGTGATTTGAAATATCCGAAATGGGAGCCGATCATGAAGAAAGAGCTTTCCGGTGAAGAAAGCATTCTCCAGCTGATTCGGAATAAGGACCGCTTTATCCATGTGCCTTATCATAGCTTCGATTCGTACATCCGTGTTCTGCAGGAGGCGGCCGTAAGCAAAGAGGTGAAAGCTATCAAGACCACGCTCTACCGGCTGGCCAAAGATTCGAAGGTGGTGAAGGCCCTGATCGGGGCCGCGAGAAATGGCAAGAAGGTGACGGTGGTCATCGAACTCCTGGCTCGTTTTGACGAGGCGTCTAACATCAACTGGTCTAAAAAGATGCAGGATGCCGGAATCCATGTCATCTTCGGGGTGGAAGGCCTGAAGGTACATTCCAAGATTACCCATATTTCCATGAAAGGAGGAAATGATATCGTATGTGTCAGTACCGGGAATTTCCACGAAGGGAACGCGAAGGCGTATACGGATTATATGTTGATGACGGCATCACGCCCGATCGTGCGGGATGTCAATGCGGTATTCGACTTTATCGAACGGCCCTATTCGTTGACCCGGTTCAAGGAATTGCTGGTTTCACCGAATGAGATGAAGAACCGTTTCCTGCGCCTGATCAATGAGGAGATAAAAAATAAGGAGGCTGGAAAGCCGGCCTATATTAAGGCAAAAATCAATCATATCACCGACCCGGATATGGTGAAGAAATTGTATGAAGCGGCCAGCCGGGGGGTGCCTGTCGATTTGCTGGTGCGCGGGAATTGTTCGCTTTACACCGACCTGCCGGAATTGAACGGCAACATGCGTATCGTGGGGATTATCGACCGGTATCTGGAGCACTCCCGTATCTTTATCTTTGCGGCCGGGGGAGAAGAGAAGGTGTTTATCGGTTCGGCGGATTGGATGCCTCGTAATCTGGATAACCGGATAGAGGTGGTTACGCCGGTATATGACCCTGACATCAAAGAGGATTTGAAGCGTGTGGTGGAATATGGTTTGAAAGATACCTCGCAGGGACGGATTGTGGACGGAAGTGGAAAGAATGAATTGCCTCTGGCTGGTGATGAGGGCTTTTTCCGCTCGCAAGAAGAGCTGTATAAGTATTATAAAGGGGTAGAGGATAGGAGCTAATTGTATAAAAAACACGAAAAGAATATGAGTTCAAAGAATTATGCCGCTATCGATATCGGTTCGAATGCCGTTCGGTTATTGATAAAGAAAGTGACCCGTAATGATAGTACGGGGGAAGATAAGTTCTCGAAGGTCCTTTTGTTGCGGGTTCCGCTTCGCTTGGGTTTCGATGTGTTTGAACAGGGGGAGATTTCTCCGGTTAAGGAGGAGAGAATGCGCCGGTTGATGAAGGCGTATCGTCACCTGATGAAGATTTATGAGGTGGAGTCGTTCCGGGCATGTGCGACTTCCGCCATGCGGGATGCTAAAAACGGAAAGAACATTATTAAGAAAATCAAGAAAAGTACCGGAATCAATATCGAAATCATAGACGGACAGGAGGAAGCGCAAATGATTTATAACAATCATTTGGAATGCAAGGAGGACCAGAACGGAAACTACATGTATGTGGATGTGGGAGGTGGTAGCACCGAAGTCAACCTTATGGTGGATGGCAAATTGGTCTATTCCAAGTCGTTTAATATCGGTACGGTGCGTATCCTGACGGGGGGCGTCACCGAAGCGGCCTGGCAACAATTGCGTGATGAGATAACCGCCCGGACAAAAGATATCCCGAAAATCAATATTATCGGTTCGGGCGGGAACATCAATAAATTGTATCGGCTGATCGATAAAAAGGACAAGAAACGGAAGCGCATCCCGATCCTTTCTTTACAACAGATTTATGACAAGTTGAAGGTGCTTACTCCGGAAGCGCGTATGGATGCGTTCAATCTGAAACCCGACCGGGCCGATGTAATCGTGCCGGCCTCCGAAATATTCCTGTGTATTGCCGAGGTAATACATGCCGATTATATCTATGTTCCCGAAATAGGCCTTTCGGATGGTATCATCGATAATCTGGTGGCAGAAGACCGGAAGTTTTAACCCAAAGTCTAATGACCGATTTGGGTTTAAGGCTGGGTAAAGGAACGTCATAAAAGGGCAAAATAGCACATAGAGACACAGCGGTACGGAGAATTTATAATGAAAACTCCGTGGGGTTTGTGTCTCTGTGTGTAAGTATCTTAGATTTTCTTCTCAATCATAGCCTGTACTACATTGATGATATAGTCGCCCAGTTTTTCACTTTCGCTTACCATATCCATGTAATAAACGCCATCTTGGTATTGATAACATTTGGAATTGATATCCTCGATATTCCGTGATTTTAATTGGTTGCGGTAATTATTGATTTCGTTTTCGATATTATATGATTCGTTGATGTCGTTATGTTCCAACGAATCCTTATGCAGGATGAGGTTCATGCGGTTCAAGGCCTGAGTGACCAATTCAAACATGTGTTCGATATGCATGTTCTGTTCGGGGGTAAATGCCGATTTGAACTCATTCCTCCGCTTGATGGTACGAGCCAGATTGTTGCACGAATCGGCTATACTCTCAATCTCACTTACCGCACGGAGCATGACCCGTATCTCCTCTTTGCTTTCCGAGCTCAAGCGGCCTTCAGATACTTGGGTCAGGTAATTGGCTATCTCCACCTCCATCCGGTCACTGATGTTCTCATATTTTTCTATCCGGTTGTAAGTCTTCAGGAAGGTATCTTCGTTCTTCTCATAGAGCAAAGTCTTTACCATATTGAACATGCGCGCTGTGCGTTCGGAAAACAGGACAATCTCCTTTTGGGCTTGTAGGATGGAAAGTTCGGCGGTAGACAACATACCGCTGGTGATGTATTGCAACCGGTATTCTTCATCCTCTTGTTTCGTCCGGATCATGGCGCATACCGTTTTTTCGATAAAGGGCACGAAGCAAATCATGATGCAGGTGTTGCTGATGTTGAATGCCGTATGGAATGCGGCCAGTTTGAAGGAAACGGCAACCGCAGGGTCTGAAACGTGCATGACGTCTGTAACGAACCAGGAAACGCCGGCGGTAAAAGGATAGAACAGAACCAGTACCCAGCATACACCGAACACGTTAAACATCAGATGCGCCAGTGCTGCGCGTCGGGCTTGGGTGTTCCCCGTAAGTGCGGCCAGGTTGGCCGTAATCGTCGTACCGATATTCTCGCCCAAGACTAAGGCGACTCCCAGATGATAATCAATCCAGCCATTCGCGCACATAATAAGTGTAATAGCCATAGTGGCCGCCGAGGCCTGAACCACCATCGTTAATACCGTTCCGATAAACAGGAACAGCAGGATGGAGAAGAATCCCATATCGGTATAGTTCTGCACGAAGGCCAGCATATCGGGATTCGCGCTTAGATCCGGCGCATTGCCCTTCAGCCCTTCGAGGCCCATGAATAGGAAAGAGAACCCGAAAATAAATTCACCGATTGACTTGCGCGAACTCTTGCCTGAGAAGAGCAGGGGAAGCCCGAATGCAAGGAGGGGTAACGCAAAGGCGGAGATATCGACCTTAAATCCCAATGCCGAAATGATCCAGGCCGTAACGGTCGTTCCGATGTTGGCTCCCATGATTACCCCTATCGACTGGGTTAATGTCAATAATCCGGCATTGACAAAACTTACTACCATAACCGTAGTGGCCGATGAGGATTGGATTAATGCCGTTATCAACATACCGGTCAGAACGCCCGTTATGCGATTCGTAGTCATGGCGGTCAAAATCTTGCGCAAGCTATCTCCCGCGAACTTCTGTAGACCTTCGCTCATGATTTTCATCCCGTACAGGAACAGCGCAAGTGATCCTAACAGACGGAGAAGGTCAAAAAATGAATAGTCCATCTAAAATAAGTTTAAGTAGATTGGTTTATCCGATTAATATTTCTATCTTGTTGCAAAAATAAAGAAAAGTATCGAATGTATATGATGGATGCGATTACTATTTATTGCAAGAATACGAAGAAGTATTATGATGTGCCGCGCGGTTCCACGCTTTTAGACATTTATAAGACCGTGGGTGAGCCGTTGCCTTACAGGCCCATGAACGCGCAAGTGAATAACAAAACAGAAGATCTGACCTTCGTATGTTGGCAACCTAAGGACATTGAATTTGTGGATTATACCAATGCGTCGGGGGTGCGTACCTATGTGCGTTCCCTGTGTTTTATCCTCTCCAAAGCGGTGCATGATGTGTATCCGGAGGCTACGTTGAACCTGGAGCATTCTATCTCGAAGGGGTATTATTGCACGATTCATAATGGCGCACCGGCCGATGCGGAGATGTTGCTCCGGATCAAACAACGTATGCACGAATTGGTGGATGCCGATTTGCCTTTCCGGCTTCATACCCTACAGACCGAAAAGGCTATCGAGCTGTTCTGTTCGGTCGGGATGGAGGATAAGGCTAACCTGGTTAAATCGTCCGGGATGCTTTATACCTCTTACTATGAATTGGATGGTTATATCAACTATTTCTACGGAGGACTGGTTCCCTCGACCGGATATATCGAACTGTTCGATCTGGAGCCTTATATGGATGGCGCCTTACTGCGGGTGCCTATGCAGAATGATCCGAAACAACTGGCTCCGAAGGTATGGCAGAAGAAGATGTATGAGGTCTATAAAGAGCATTTGACCTTGCAACATGCGTTGGGACTGAACAATGTGGGGGATTTGAATCTGGCTCTGAAAAAAGGATTCGCTTCTGATGTGATCATGATATCGGAGGCCATGCAGGAAAAACAGATTGCCCGGATTGCCGACCAGATAGCGGAACAATATGAAAAGGGCGTGCGGATTGTCCTGATATCCGGTCCTTCTTCTTCCGGAAAGACGACTACGTGCAAACGTCTGGAGGTGCAATTGGCTACCAACCTGCTGCATCCGGTAGGCATTTCTCTGGATGATTATTTTGTGAATCGGGAAGATACTCCGAAAGATGAGGACGGAGAGTATGATTTCGAGTCGCTTTATGCCTTGGATTTGCCTTATTTTAACGCGGATTTGCAACGCCTGATTGCCGGTGAGGAAATCAATATGCCTACGTTCGACTTTGAGAGTGGCAAGCGTGTTTACCGGGGAAAGAAGATGAAGCTACGCGACCATTCGGTCATCGTTATCGAGGGGATTCATGCGTTGAACCCGGAATTGACGGCTTACTTGGACGATAGCCTGAAATACCGGATTTATGTATCGGCGTTGACCTCTATCTCCCTGGATAACCACAATTGGATTCCTACGACCGACAACCGTTTGCTGCGGCGTATCATACGTGATTACCGTTTCCGGGGCTACTCTGCCGAAGAGACGATTCTTCGTTGGCCCAGTGTGCGCCGGGGAGAGGACAGATGGATCTTCCCTTACCAGGAATATGCCGATGCGATGTTCAATAGTGCCATGCTCTATGAACTGGCGGCTTTGCGTGTCTATGCCGAACCGATCCTGGCCAATGTGCCGGAATCTTCTCCGGCTAATGCGGAGGCTTATCGCCTGCTCCGGTTCTTGCGCTATTTCAATTATCTTCCTCAAGAGGACCTCCCCAAAACATCGTTGTTACGAGAGTTCCTGGGCGGAGGAAGCTTCAAGTATTAAGAAGCTGTTTCGGTTATTTGATAAGACAAGAAGCCTCGCAGGCATTGCGCCCGCGAGGCTTCCTTTTTAGATTCTTGCTTTCGCTCTTCACAAAGCTACTCGCAAGTAGAACTTTTTTGTTACTCTATTTTATTTACTAACTAATTCCCTTTCACTTATCACAAGTTACTTCTGCGGGATAATTGTTCATTAAATAATTAATTATGAACAAGCCCCCCTCAACTCCCCCGGTGGGGGGAGCTTTTGAGAGCCTATATCTTGACCTCTATCTGACCCTCTCCAGACGGAAAGGGACTATAAGCCTCCCCTCGAGGGGAGGCTTGGAGGGGCCGTTTTTACTTCACTGCAACCTTGAAGCTTTCGCCATCAACCGATACCACTACGATACCAGCCGGAGCAGCGATAGTCTCATTGTCAGAGTTCAGTACTTCGTTAGCTACAACCTTACCTAAGATCGTGCTTACTACTACGTTCTTGCCTTCTGCACCCTTAACGATTACAGCACCGTCAGTTGCTACCACTGAAACAGCTGTGTTAGCAGAGATTTCTTCGTTTGCGGTAGGTACATAGTTGGTATCTACGTTGTAAACGTCAGCTTGAGAAGCGTATTCGAAATCATCAGCTACGATTACCGGAACGCCATTCTGGACTTTCAGCCAGCCGCCTTTAACCATCGGACGTTCGCCACCGGCAAATGCATCGTTATTCTTCCAAGATTCAGATTCAATCAAGAAGTTCTGAGCCGGATCATCGTTGATTAAGCGGAATTCGAACTTAGCCGGATTGTGCTTGTTCTCATCGAATGCTACGGTGTCTTCACCGATAATCAAGGTCGTATACTGGCCTTCACCCGGCATAGTTCCTTCCGGTTTAACGGCAAAGCCTTTCAAGAATGCCAAACGTGTGTACTTGTTTTCCCACAAGTTGTTTTCGTTCAGCTTATCATCGATCTTCAAGTTAACCAAGAATTCACCTACCAAAGTATCCGGAATAACTGTAGTATGCGGGCAAGCCAACGAATCAGCCAATGCTTCGTGTTCTTCACCACACCAGTCAACAGAACCAGCTTTTTCAGTTACATTGCGTGCAATGAAGTACTGTGGCATCAATACACCTTCTTCAGTTGTCGGAATAACTGTCAATTCAGCTGCTGTACCTGCATTATCACCCTTGCCTTCAACAGCCAAGAAGGTCATGCCTTTCTCTGCCGCACCGGCATACAAGTATTCTTTCTCAGTAGAAGAAGTACGATAGAACTTCATATTGTAGTTCTCGCCCAGTTCTTCAGCTGTGAACTCACGATAGTAACGAGTTGTATCAGCAATCAGAGCAAATGCAGATGTACGGGTTTCGGCTGTGATATCTTCAGCCTTAATCAAACCTGTTGCGTCAACTACACCGGCTTTCTTGTCGCCCTGAACATAAACATCTACATATTTGCCATCAACCAATTTTACTTGTTGATCTACTTCTATCAATGCATAGTAGTGTGCATCGTTTGCGTCATTTACTTCTTTCAGATAGAAGAGAGATGCTGTTTGCGGTTCTGCAACTACCATCATTTCTGTACCACCAACATTGGATACTTGTACAAACTTATTCTTCAATGCAAGTTTATTCGGATCGTTTACGTTGATAGTATAGATACCACGTTTCAATGTATCTGTACCGTAAGGCAAACCATATTTCTCAATAGCAACACGATTCAGCTCGAACTTAACTGCATCACCATTGGTTACTGCTAATACGGTATCGTTAGCAATAGTATTGTCACCAACTGTTACATTCAAATTGCCGCCTACATTCAGGTAGTTCAGTGTAAACAATTCACGTACATCTGGTTCAACTGCATAATACCCTAATGTGGTAGATGGTGCAGGTGTTAATGTGTAGTTTTCGAGGATATTTGCTCCTTGATAGTTAAACGATACACGAATAACAGTTTCTCCAGCTTCATTTGTAGTTACGGTATAATTGCCGTTATTCAAACGATTACCGGTTTCCTGATTGTAAATATTAGGAATACCTCCAAATTCTGTCGGTTTTGTATCAACAACCCACTTAGCTGCTGGCATGTGAGCAAATGCCATTTTAGCAGTGTCGGCCGGAGCAATCAATGTCAAGTCACCATCCAGGTCAACCATTAAGCGAGCATTGTTGCGCTGAGAATCTTTCGATGCTTCAACATCCATATAATACAATCCGCTTTCTGCATATTGCGGAGCTTTATAGGTAATGTTGAATCCGATACGATCGTTGATTGTGTAAAGGTTTGTCCCTTTCAGATTTTCTGAATTACCGATAGTTACATCCCGTTGATTACCTAAAACGTCTACCTTAACTAAATTGCGCTCGTAACCTGGAACATAAGAAGAACGCCAAGAAATTTCACTATCTGTACGATCTGCCCACCATTTTGTTGTTACGTTTTTACGATTGAAACCATCAGCTTCAATGCGCAATGAGTCTTGAGTCGGATAATACAAGAAGCGGAAGTTGAAACGTCCGTTGATATCACGAGCATTCATCGGATTGGCTGCATCTTCGAAGTCTTTATCATGTTTAGCCAAAGCGAATGCCAAATTCTGATCTCCTGCATTATCAGTTACATAAGCTGTATCAACCATCAAATAGCGTCCGTCTTCTGCTTGCAATGATAACCAATGTGGAGTTTTTTCTTTCTCCAGCTTGTTGCAGAAACGATACCAATTATCATAAATATTGAATGTCCAAGCTTCATAACTTCTTGCACGGAGCATTGCATAATAAGCTCTTGTGTTTGCAACTTCTGAGTCAGCTATAGAAACATTAATATCCTCTAATTGGCCATATAATTCAAGATTTTTATTGGTCAAATCTACAACTTTTGCCAAGTTCTCGTCTTTAACCGCTTCAGCTTTTGCTAATTCTCCTTCCCAATATTCTCTTTGTTTCTGCAATTCTGCTAAATCAGCAGAATGAGAAGTTTGAACTTTTTGGGCTTCTTTTATTTGGTAATAAATTTGATGAGCCTCATTTAAGAATTCATTTGCTTTATTACCGGCATCTTGGGCCTCTGCATCCTTTTCTGTAATAAGATCTGTTTGAGCCTTTATTTCTGCATTGGCGGCAGTTTCAGCATTTTTTGCTTCTGTTATTTCGTTATATAATGTAGTAATTGCAATGTTGGATGTTGCACCACCATCAAATGAAATAGTTTCAGAACCATGATTTGCTGCACTTAATTCTTTTAAAAAGTCAATAAGTTTTTGTACATCTTCGTCTGTATAACCCGCAAAAAGAACGTCCATTGAGGCTGCATTTGCGTCATTTTCGAACCATGTAATGAAAGCGTCAACAGAATTGCTGGTTGTTCCATTCCACATCGTTGACATTGCAGATTGAACATCCTTGTCTGTAATCATAGAACGAATGAATCGTTTCTCTTCCTTAATAGCATTCTGTTTGTCAGCTTCAGTGTTGAGTTCTTTTATTTTCTGCTCGGCCTCTCCTATTTCAATAAACAAATCTTCCATCATTTGCGCATAGTGCATATACAGAGCATTTTTCCCCGCATAGTCTTTTTGCAAATTTTCGATTTTTTCCTTATCTTCATCTGAAATGTCAGAATAAGAATTAATCTGTTCTGTCAAACTTTGAATATGCTGATTATGAGCTGGAATTACTTCAAAAATACTCCAAGAATATTCACTCTTGGCTTCAACTAAATTGGCTTGATTGTCTACGATGGCTTGCTCTACCTTGTTTTTTTCTTTGTAGAAATTTCCCACAATTTCATTCTGCGTGTAGAATGCATCTGTTGCAGCAACTTTTCTTTCTTGAGCTTTATTCCAAGCAGCTTTTGCTTCATCTCTTTGAGCTACTGCATCGTTGTATTCTCCATAAGACAATGTATTCTTACCAACTGGATTAACAGCTCTATATGGAGTTTCATCCCATAAGTTTGCAGATGTTGTACCTTGTTCGAAAGTCAATTCAAACTTATCGCGCAACTCATCGTTGGTCTGCAACATGCTGTTCAAATCGTGTCTGTTCAGCCATACCGGACCGGCAACAACCGGTTTAATACGCAAGTCGCTGACTTTGGACTGAACGTCTTTTGTTGCATACTTAACAGCAGCAACTGAACCGTCAGCCAGCGGTATCATTGTCATAACGGAGTCTGTTGTGATATAGGCTTCCGGAGTTCTTGCGATAGCTAAATTAGAGCCACTCTCACTACGCATCCAAGACCAAGCTGCGGCATTACCACCTAAAAGTGAACCGGTGAAATTACCTTTTAAATAATCTTGTGCCTTAGCCGGATCAAAAGACAAAGGCAAATTGTAAGCTAAGTTTACAAATTTGAACGCTACACCGTTTTCGTTGTTTGACTTAACTTGTTCAACAAACCACAATGATTCGCCTAAATCTGCTTGATAATAAGGAACTAATTTTAGACGATAATTAGTTACACCTTCGCCAGTCCGGAATTTTTCCATTACCAATACATGGCGACCATCAGACAGCTGATAAGCACGACCATCAGTTACTTTGTCTACTGTTTCCCAAAAAGCAGGAGCAGATGCTTTACTGACATCTTCAGCCCAAGTCTGAGCAGAAACAGTATTCAATGAACCTGCGAGCAGGAAGCCCGCACAAAGCGTAAGTACTTTTTTGTTCATAACTTGAAAATTTAATTGTTAATAAAATGATAAATAGTTAACTTCTACTTCTACAATCAATTTCACGAAGAGTTGAAACAACTCCCCGCGCAGTTATGAACAAGCATAAAAAAAACGCGGGCTCATTGTCTATTACTTAACCGGAGGTTCTGGAAAAACCCGTCAAACAATAATAGAACAAAGCCCGCGCTTGTACGGTATAACACAGTTCACCTATATTTCTATAGGCAACCTCACATAGTCCATACCAAGCGCAAGCATTTACTGTCCATTATTCCGTTTGACTAAAAATTTTCCAGATTTCCGATCAGGAATAATCTTCGTAAAATGCTTACAATAAATATATAGATTCCCAAAACACGAAACGCTATTCGTTGCGGAATCACTGCAAAGGTAAGGAGGAAAAATGAATATGCAAGAAAAAAGGGATAATTTTTTCCAAATATAGGGGTTTTCTATACGAAAGGCATAGATTTGTGGGTCGAAATCTATGCCTTTGCTTTAGGTAAAGAACCGAAACGTATATCCTCTATTTTTGGAAGATTTCCGGATAACGCTGGATAAAATAGATTGGCGTGCAGCTCCATGCATGGCAATAGCTGTTTATGGGCGCAAAGTTGTAAGGGGAAAGGAAATCGTCCTTCGGATCATAAGCTTCCCAGAAAGTATCGGCCCCTTTCTTGACCATACCTCCCCAATAGTCGATAAGAAGTTGACGCGCTTCCGCTTTCATCTCGCATTGAATCATCGCCTCTACCAGATAATGATAGGCGTAGGGAGTACCGGGATAGACCGCATCGGGCATTGCCATCACCTGCTTCAGGGCTTTCTGGCCCTCTGCCGGAGAAATCACGCTCCCTAAAATCATCCAGATTTGGGACATATATGAAACCTGTTTGTCGGGACCGCTCACAAAATAGCCCTTCTTCTGGTCATAGAGCTGTTTTCGGGCCGCTTTCTTGATCTGCTTGGCAAGAGCCGGCCACTCTTTCGCTTCATCCTCTTTGCCTAAAAGTTGCGCCAGTTCGTAGCTTTTGTTTAGGGCGAAGACAAATAATCCCTGCATCGGGGCGTAGGTGTTTAACCCGGCACGCCAATCGAAGAAGAGCCACAGGGGTGTTTTCTTTTGTGGATTATACAGGTGAGTCTCATCGATATAGTTGGCTGCCAGCTTGATTTGGTTCACAACGACCGGCCAGAGATCCAGAGCAGTCTCCTTATCTCCCGTAGATTTCAAGTATTCCAGCAGGGCTACATTATACAATAAGCTATAATCCTGGCAGATCGTCCCATATTGAGGATGAGGGGTCGGCTTCTCGAATACATTCGCATGCAGTTGCCCGTCTTCTGCGGCTAATGCGGCCAACAGGTACAAGCACCGCTTGGTCAAATCGAACTGCTTAAAAGATTGGGCATTCGCGATAGACTCCAGATATAAGTCTCCGATCCATAGGCGCTGATCCCGTTTCGGGCCGTCCTCATATACCGTTTGCATACATTCCCGCAACGTCTCGATGCTTACCCGGTTTATATCCCGGATAATGGCCGGGGTTGTTTCCGCCAGTTCTATTTGTACTTCCGGAGCCGACGAGAGAGCCGTAAAATAGGTGTCAGACATTGCGAACTGGAATCCCGGCGAGTCTCCCAACACTTCGATTTTCACATACCGGCAGGCCAGACGCCGTTCGATGGTTACGGGTTTGTCTATGTAGGGCAAGGTGATGATTTCATCCTGCAACCAGGCTCTTCCCAAACCACCCGGGTAGGGGTCGAATGGGGTATTCAACTCGACCGGCATTTCCGCGAAGGTGAATTTGATACGCACCGGCGCATCTTGTGCCCGTTCCAGGGTAGAGAGCGTAAACGTATAATAACCGGTTATATGTTTGCCGAAATCGAGGATGTAAGAATCACCTCGTTTTAGAGGTGTTTTGTAAAAAGCATCCAGTCCGGGGATGTTTTCCATACGCCAGTCCTGGTAGGCATTCGGATCGGCTACCGATTTAACCAGACTTACAGGGCGTATTATCGTTTCATGCAACTGGGGCGTTGCCGCTTCGGCCTTTTTCAGCCATTCTTGGCGTTGGGTCTGATAAACATCCGCCCACACCAGGCTGCTTGCGCATAAAAGTCCGACAAGGAGAAGAGCTATCTTTTTCATGGGATGATTTTTAGGAGAAGTTAGTAGTTGGTAGTTAGTAGAATCCTAACTACCAACACCTAACTATTCATTTACAACACTTGTACACCTTCTTCACGATTCTGGTCATCAGCCGAAGGAGTGATCAGCTTATAACCTTTACCATGGATATTGATGATTTCGATACCCGGATCGTCCTTCAATAATTTACGCAATTTGGTGATGTACACATCCATGCTGCGTGCGTTGAAGTAATTATCGTCTACCCAGATAGTTTTCAAGGCGTAATTGCGTTCCAGGATCTCGTTGGCATGAGCGCACAAGAGGCTCAGCAATTCACACTCTTTGGTGGTCAGCTTCGTCACCTTCTCGCCAATAGTCAACGTCTGTTTCTGTGTATCGAAAAAGAAATTTCCTAACTTGTAGAAAGGAATATCTTTCATCTTCTTACCCTTTACACGGCGTAAGATAGCCTCGATGCGGAGTAATAATTCCTCCATGCTGAAAGGCTTGGTCAGATAATCGTCTGCACCGATCTTGAATCCTTCCAGAATGTCCTCCTTCATGGTCTTAGCCGTAAGGAAGATGATAGGGATATCCGGGTTAATCGAGCGGATTTCTTGAGCCAATGTGAAACCGTCTTTCTTCGGCATCATCACATCCAGAACGCACAGGTCATATTTGGTCTTTGTAAAACCCTTGTAACCAGCTTCTCCATCAGCGAACAAGTCGGTAATATACCCTTTTGCCTGTAAGTATTCCCTTAAAAGCATTCCTAAATTCTCATCGTCTTCACAAAAGAAGATTTTAATTTTTTCTTCCATAACTAACTTTTTATAAGAGGTAAAGTAATAATAAATTTCGTTCCTATGTTGTTTGAGTTCTGTTCTGCGCGAATCGAGCCTTTGTGGTCTTCTATAATCTTACGCACATAGGCCAGGCCCAGTCCGAACCCTTTCACATCATGCTTGTTGCCCGTCGGCACCCGGAAGAAGCGGTCGAACACCTTCTTCAGGTATTCCTTCTTGATACCGATACCGTTGTCTTCTACCGAGATTTGCAATTTCCCGTTCTCGTTCCACGTGCGCACCATCAACGCCAAAGGCACTTCAGGGCGCCGGTATTTCACCGCATTGTCCAGCAGATTGAACAAGACATTGGTAATGTGCATTTCATCTACATAAATGGTAGAATCCAGAGCTCCTAAATCAATATCTAACGTACCGCCATATTTCTCGACCTTCAGGGCGAAGGTGTTGGCCACCGAGATGACCAAATCGTTCGCGTCCAGCTCCTTTAGCTTCAAGGTCGCTTTCTGGCGTTCGAACAAAGACATCTGCAATACCTTTTCTACCAGGAATCCCAGGCGTTTGGTCTCGTCATTGATTACCCCTGAGATATGCTTGAACACATCCGGGCTTTTGGTAATGTCTGAATCCTTCAGCATCTGGGCGGCCAGGGATATGGTAGAGACCGGCGTCTTCAGTTCGTGTGTCATGTTATTGATAAAATCATTTTTCATCTCCGACAGACGCTTCTGGCGGAACACAATGTAGATGGTGAAGATGAATGTCACCAACAAAATGAATGAAAAGATGACCGATGGCGCGATAAACGTGACAGAATCCGAAATATAATCACCCTTTGTCGGGAAATATACCTTCAGATAGTTCTGCTTTGAGGGCGGGTCGTTCGGAAATAACACCTGCGTGATGATGTCTGAAGCCAAAGGCTCACCCTCAATCTTGCCACTCCGGTACACCTCGTTCCCGTCTTTGTTTATGACGGAGAAAACGTACGGGAGGTTTAGCCCGCTATTTATAAATTCATTCTTCAAATAGCCATTCAATTTCTTGAAATCAATTCTCTCTTGAATCGGCTTCAAGTTGGCGGTATATAATATATTGTATATGACCTCGTCGATCAGCCCCCCTTGGTATTGATAGCGTTGCCTGAGCGTTTTCTGTAAATCCCGCGAGGTGTTGGCGATCGAGTTGGTCTGCCGGTTGCTCAATGCAGACCGGGGCTGGAACTTCTGGCTGCTAAAGCTCTGTAATTCGATTTGCTGCACGCCTCCGTTCGAATCGGTGATAATCACGTTCTGGTACAGGAAGCTGTTCTGGTCCCGGTTTATATCGTCTTCCAGATATTGCCGGGTCTCATCCAGTTCCAGGGTCTTTGAAACCTGATGCAAACATTGTTTTACCGTCTCGTCAAATTGCTCGCTACGTGTTTTTAAGATGATGTTTACATAATTAATCTGTAAATACAGAAGTCCTGTAAACGCAAATGCCATCACTACCGCAAGCAACCAAATAGTCGATTTCTTCATCTTCTTTTTTCTCCCCTATTACTAAACAACAAATAACGTGTGTTTTGTATAAATAATCGCACAAAAAATGTAAAAACAACGCGTTTTAATTGTTAATAATACTTGGCAACTTCGCATTTTGTTTTCATTTCTCTTTATTTTCGACAAATGATTCAATTTTTAAGATAAACAAATCCCCGGACGGGATTGTTCACGGGCAAACAGGTTTTATTTTACCTTTTCAAAAAAGATAGGCATAAACACCGGCGAACATAGGCATGAACGCGAACGAACATAGGCATAAACGGAAACGAATATAGGCATGAATTTTTAGAAGCTGTTTGGAATAAATTTCAAACAGCTTCTTAGCGATGTGACTTCTTATTGATTATACATTTCCTTATAATAAAAATCCAGGATATCCATCAACATGTCGTAAGCCTTTTGGGCGGGGCTTTCCGGGTTCCGGTGAATCGCTTCCAGGTAATTATTCAACGCCAGACGGTTGTCCCCTTTCTTGCGCCAGGCGTTTCCCAGCAGGTAATAGGCCTCATCCGATTCGGGGTTCTCTTGCAGGTACTCCGTGAGCTGGCAGATCGCCTTGTCTACTTCGCCTTGGTATAATAACTTTTTGATTTCGTCCATAATTCATGTATTTATGTACAAATGTACGAAAAGAAAAGATTCGATTTGGATATTTTGAAGATATTCTCGTACATTTGCACCCGATTTCTAATTTGGAAGGAGCAAATATGCAAAAAAATCTGGTAATAGTGGAATCTCCGGCGAAGGCGAAGACCATCGAGAAGTTTTTAGGCAAGGACTTTCATGTCTTGTCCAGTTATGGACATATCCGCGATTTGAATGCGAAAACGCTGAGTGTGGATGTCGAGCATGGGTATGCGCCGCAATATGTGGTTCCGGCGGATAAAGAGAAGGTGGTTGAAACCCTGCAAGCCGAGGCCAAGTCTGCCGAGGTGATATGGCTCGCGTCCGATGAAGACCGCGAAGGAGAGGCCATATCGTGGCATTTGTATGAGGTGCTGGGGCTGAAGCCCGAAAACACGCGCCGTATCGTTTTCCACGAAATTACCAAGACGGCTATTTTGCATGCTATCGAGACGCCTCGCGCGATAGATATGAATCTGGTGAACGCCCAACAAGCCCGCCGGGTGCTGGACCGCATCGTGGGGTTTGAGCTTTCGCCTATCCTTTGGAAAAAAGTGAGGCCTTCTTTGTCCGCCGGGCGTGTGCAATCGGTTGCGGTACGCCTGATTGTAGATCGGGAGCGCGCCATAAACGAGTTCGTGCCGGAGCCCTCGTTCCGGGTAATCGCCAATTTCATCTTGCCCGATGGAACCACAATACTGAAGGCCGAATTGGACCGGCGCTTGAAAAATAAGGAAGAGGTGTATGCGTTCTTGAAAGCGTGCCAATCGGCCACCTTCACCATCGAGAATATCACACGCAAGCCGACGCGGAGATCTCCGGCTCCTCCTTTTACCACTTCTACCTTGCAACAGGAAGCCGCACTCAAGTTGGGGTATTCCGTTTCGCAGACCATGCGAATCGCGCAAATGCTTTATGAATCGGGATTGATAACCTATATGCGTACCGACTCGTTCAATTTGAGTGATTTGGCGTTGGGTACGGCCAAGGAAACCATTCTGAATACGTATGGCGAGAAGTATTACAAGTTCCGCCAATACCATACCAAGAACAAGGGGGCGCAAGAGGCACATGAAGCCATCCGCCCGACCTATATCGCCAATGCGGAAATCAAGGGCACGGAGCAGGAAAAACGCTTGTATAATCTGATCCGCAAGCGTACCATCGCTTGCCAGATGGCGGATGCAGAGCTGGAACGCACCACGATCTCGGTTTCTATCGGAGGAATGACCGAGAGGTTCGTAGCTTCGGGTGAGGTGGTCGTGTTTGATGGATTTCTGCAAGTGTACAAAGAGAGTACAGATGATGAAAACGAGAATGAAACGGAAAACAAGCTCCTTCCGCGTGTCAATCTGCATGAAGAACTACGGATGCAGGGGATCGTGGCTACCGAGCGCTTTACGCAACGTCCGGCCAGATACACAGAGGCCAGCTTGGTGCGCCAGCTGGAAAATTTGGGTATAGGCCGCCCTTCTACCTATGCGCCTACTATCCAGACCGTGTTGAACCGCGGGTATGTCGTAAAAGGGGATAAAGAGGGTAAAGAACGTACTTACGCCATCATCTCTTTATCTGGAGATACCATTCAGGAGAGTAGCAAGACGGAGATAATCGGGGCAGACCGCAATAAGTTGATGCCTACGGATATAGGTATCGTGGTCAATGATTTCCTGATGGAGTATTTCCAATTGGTGATGGATTACAACTTTACGGCTAATGTGGAAAAGGAACTGGACGCGATAGCCGAGGGAGAAGAGGACTGGACTAAAGTCATCGATGGTTTTTACAAGATATTCCATCCGACGGTCGAGGAGGCGATAGCCATCCATAAGGATCATAGGATAGGCGAACGTATGCTGGGTAACGATCCTAAGAGCGGGAAGCCGGTGTTCGTGAAGATCGGGCGTTTCGGACCGATGGCGCAAATTGGTGATTCGAAGACCGATAAGGAGGAGAAGCCTCAATTCGCGACCTTGATGAAAGGACAATCTATCGAGACCATAACTTTGGACGAGGCCTTGAAACTCTTCGAGTTACCCCGCACTTTGGGCGAATTTGAGGGAAAGACGGTGGTGGTTGGCGTTGGTCGTTTCGGGCCATTTATCCGTCATGATGGCAAGTTCGTTTCCATTCCCAAGACCTTGAATCCGCTTTCTATTTCTTTGGACGAGGCCGTCACGCTGATTCAGGAAAAGCGTACCCAAGAGGAACAACGGCATATCAAGACTTTTGAAGAAGAACCGGAATTGGAAATCCTGAATGGACGCTTCGGGCCTTATATCGCGTATAAAGGCAAAAACTACAAAATACCGAAGAGTGGGTATACTCCGACCGAAATGACCTTGGAGGAATGCCTGGCATTGGTCAAGGAGGCAGAGGGTAAACCGGCCACGAAAAGGCGGGTCGTAAGGAAGAAGAAATAGGTCCGTTCCCGGCTATTCGCTCCTGTTGATAACTTTTTCTTACTTTTTACCTATAAATTTTGGATGGTAAAAAAGTAAATATGTAATTTTACAATCTCAAAGAGCAGAGCTTTGCGAATCAAAGCAGTACGCCGTTTAGAGAAAGTAATGGTTTAAAACAAATAGGAGTAAAATGGAACAACAGGAGCTATCTTATCACGTGCCGGTCTTATTACACGAATGTATCGAAGGAATGCAGGTCTGCCCGGATGGGATTTATGTGGATGTTACCTTTGGAGGGGGTGGACATTCACGTGAGATTCTGCGCAGATTGGGAGCGGGTGGCCGGTTGTTCGGATTCGATCAGGATGCCGATGCGGAACGGAATATTCCCGAGGATCCCCATTTTACTTTCGTAAGAAGCAATTTCCGTTATCTTTATAACTTCATGCGCTATCACCATGTGGATGGCATGGTGGATGGCTTGTTGGCCGATTTAGGCGTATCTTCCCATCATTTTGACGATAAAGAACGCGGCTTTTCTTTCCGTTTTGAGGGCATGCTGGATATGCGCATGAACACCCGTGCCGGAATGACCGCGGCTGATGTACTAAACACCTACTCGGAAGAGGCTTTGGCGGATGTCTTTTATTTGTATGGCGAATTGAAAACGGCCCGAAGACTGGCCGCAGAGATTGGCAAGAAGCGTGCGGAGAAGCCGTTTGAACGTATTGCGGATTTGCTGGAGACCGTGAAGCCTTTCATCGGGAAAGATAAGGAGAAAAAAGTGCTGGCTCAGGCATTCCAAGCGTTGCGTATTGAAGTGAATGATGAAATGCGCGCGTTGAGAGAGATGTTGCAGGGAGCCTTGCGCGTATTGAAGCCCGGAGGACGCCTCGTGGTGATAACTTACCATTCTTTAGAAGACCGTTTGGTGAAGAATTTCTTGAAAACAGGCAATTTTGAGGGAAAGGCGGAACAGGACTTTTTCGGAAATGTGCAATCGCCTTTCCGTTTGGTCAATAATAAGGTGATTGTCCCTTCGGACGAGGAAATTGAACGGAATCCACGCTCGCGGAGTGCCAAGTTGAGAATCGCAGAAAAAAGATAGGATATGGAAGAGCAAGAACGGCAAAATAACCAGTCCGGAAAGAAGAAAAGACATTTCTCCTTTCTGTATGTGTTGGGCGGAGGAATCCTGAAAGAGGATTTTATCGTCCGGCATACGCGTATGATTGTGCTGGTAGTTATCTTGATATTCTTTTTTATCGGGAACCGCTATACCTGTTTGCAGAAATTGCGTGAGATAGATCGGTTACAACAACAATTGCGTGATGTCCGCTTTGAGGCATTGTCTATTTCTTCGGAATTGACCGGACATAGCCGTCAATCGCAGATAGAAATGCTGATAGAAGAGCAAGGAATTGATCTGGAAGGAGCCAAGACTCCTCCCTACGAATTGGAGAAATGAAATGGCAACAGAGAATAATAACATAGAGAACAATGAGGTGAAAAACGGGCACATCTTCATGTGTTACCTGTTAATCGTGCTCCTATTATCGATTCTGGCGGCCTTGATCGTAGTCAAAGCCTGCACAATTGCCTTTGTTGAGAAAGATAAGTGGGAGAAACTGGCTGGTACTTTAGAGCGGCCGGATCATCGTATCTTGCCCAGCCGGGGAAATATCTATTCGTATGACATGAAACTGATGGCTACGAGTGTGCCGCGTTATTATACATACATGGATTTCAAGGCGGATGGATTTATGCTGGATACGTTCCTCTATTCCAAGCGGAACGGAGTAGACTCGCTGTCCATTTATTTGTCCCGTAAGTTCCGTGACCGTACACCGGCGGGGTATAAGGCCCATTTATTGAGAGGACTGAAGTCGAAGAGCCGTCAGTATCCGGTTTGTGAGGGGCGTGTCTCTTATTCCGATTTGAAGGACATGAAGAAATTCTCTTTCTTGAGATTGAATCGTTTTAAAAGCGGGTTCTATACCAAGCAGATGGTACAACGTGAAAAGCCTTTCGGTTCATTGGCTTCCCGAACAATCGGAGATATTTATGGTGAAATCGATACCTCGGGCGTGACGAAAGGAAAGAACGGATTGGAGTTGCAATATGACTCTTTGCTCCGAGGTGAACCCGGAATCAGTTCGGTACGTCGTATAGGAGGGCGTTGGACGAATGTGACGGAGAAAGAACCGGTAGAGGGTATGGATATTCGTTCTACTATTGATATTGATATCCAAGACATCACGGAGAAATCCTTATTGGATATGTTGAAGAAGATAGATGCCGCGTCGGGAACGGCTATTGTGATGGAAGTGGCTACCGGTGAAGTGAAGGCAATAACCAATTTAGGCCGAATCCGGGAGGGGGTCTATGGGGAAACCATGAATCATGCGGTAGCCGATGAGATAGAACCCGGTTCAACGTTTAAAGTCGCTTCTATCATGGTCGCTTTGGAGGATGGCGTTTGCCAACCGACCGATACGGTGGATGTGGGGAACGGTATATATATGTATAAAGGTTCGCGTATGACCGACCATAATATGAATAAGGGGGGCTACGGGAAAATATCCGTAGAGCAGGCAATCTGGTACTCTTCGAACATCGGTGTGGCAAAAACGATCTTGAAAGGGTATGAGAACAACCCGACCAAGTTTGTGGAAGGTTTGTATCGGATCGGAATGAACGCCGATTTGCATATAGAGATTCCCGGTGCCGGAAGAGCTAAGATACGCCGGCCGGATGATACGACCCGGTATTGGTCCAAGACGACTTTGCCCTGGATGTCATTTGGATATGAAACGCAGATTCCTCCTATCTCAACGTTGGCGTTCTATAATGCCATCGCCAATAAGGGAAAAATGGTGCGTCCTTATTTCGTCAAGGAGATTTTGCATCGGGGAAAAACAATACGGACGTTCTCACCGGAGGTCTTGAAACCGGCTATTTGTTCGGAACAGACGTTGCATATCATCCAAGATATGCTATTGGGAGTGGTTGAGCAAGGAACCGGTAAGGCGGTCCATTCGGATATTATCCGGATAGCTGGAAAGACCGGTACGGCACAGATCGCTTCCGGTGGTGTCTATCGGCGGGCCGGACATCAAGTCGCTTTTGCGGGATATTTTCCGGCTGATAATCCTATGTACAGTTGTATTGTCGTTATCCGCCAGCCCAGAATTGGCTATCCTTCGGGGGGAACCATGTCGGGAGGTGTAGTAAAGGCTATTGCCGAGAAGATTTATTCGAGCCATATTGCGATTCCGGTAGACGAAATGCTTCCGGACTCGACCGCGGTTTATTTGCCGATGGCCAAGGCCGGTGAAAAACAGGCGGTAGAGCATGTGTTGGATAAACTGGATATTCCGTTGGATGCCGATAGCGCGAAAACGCAATGGGTCCGGGTTAATCGGGAATTGGAAAAGAATAAGATTGAATTACAAGATATACGAATCATACAAGGACTGGTTCCTTCTGTGTATGGGATGGGAGCCAAAGATGCCGTTTACCTGCTGGAAAGCGCGGGATTGCGGGTCACCTTGTCGGGGGCAGGTCGCGTAACGGCTCAAAGCATTAAACCCGGTACTCGTGTATCCAAAGGACAAACTATATTATTAACGTTGAAATGAAGATGAATTTACAGCAACTAATTCAGGTGTTGGATAAGCCGGAAATTAAGGGGAGCACCGTAATGGATATTTCCGGTATTCAGTCTGATTCCCGTAAGGTAGAGGCGGGATTTCTATTTGTTGCGGTTCGCGGGACGATTGTAGATGGCCACTCTTTTATGGCAAATGCTATAGAGAAAGGGGCTGTAGCGATTGTTTGTGAGGAGATACCGGAAGGCTTCGAAGGCCAATGTACATTTGTACGGGTCAAAGATTCGGCTTGGGCTTTGGGTAAGCTTATCTCACAATGGTATGACAATCCGTCGGACAAACTGGTATTGGTCGGTGTTACGGGAACAAACGGCAAGACCACAATTGCTACATTATTATATAATATGTTCCGGAAGATGGGACATAAAGTGGGATTGATTTCAACGGTATGCAATTATATTGATGACGAGGCGGTTCCTACCGAACATACTACTCCAGATCCGTTGACGCTTCATTCGTTAATGGCCCGGATGGTGGAGGCGGGTTGTGAATATGCCTTTATGGAAGTGAGTTCGCATTCCATAGACCAAAAACGTATCAGCGGGCTCTCTTTCAACGGGGGGATTTTTACCAATCTGACACGCGACCATTTGGATTATCATAAAACCGTAGAGAATTACTTAAAAGCGAAGAAGAAATTTTTTGACGACCTGCCTGCTTCAGCCTTTGCTTTGACCAACCTGGATGATAAATCCGGCATGGTGATGCTCCAAAATACGAAGGCCAAGAAACTGACTTACTCGTTACGGACGTTGGCGGATTTCAAAGGAAAGATATTGGAATCTCATTTTGACGGGACCGAAATGTTGATAAATAATAGAGAGGTGTCAGTCCGGTTTGTCGGACGTTTTAATGCTTATAACCTGTTGGCGGTTTACGGTGCGGCGGTAACTTTAGGCAAAGATCCGGAAGAGGTGTTGGTTATATTGAGTACCTTGCATCCGGTGGCGGGACGTTTCGAGACAATCCGTTCACCTAAGGGCTTTACGGTTATTGTCGATTATGCACATACTCCGGATGCCTTGACGAATGTATTGAATGGAATACATGAGGTGCTGGACGGAAATGGAAGAGTCATCACGGTAGTAGGGTGCGGAGGAAACCGGGATAAGGGGAAACGTCCTATGATGGCCAAAGAGGCGGTAAGGTTGAGCGATCAAGTCATCCTGACTTCTGATAATCCGCGTTTCGAGGAACCGGAGGCCATTATAGAAGATATGGTAGCCGGGCTTTCAACGGCAGATAAGGAGACTGCCTTATGCATTACAGATCGGAAACAAGCTATCAAGACTGCTATAGCCTTGGCTCAAAAAGGAGATGTCATCTTAGTAGCCGGGAAAGGGCATGAAGACTATCAAGAAATAAAAGGCGTAAAGCATCATTTCGATGATAGAGAAATCGTAAGGCAATTGATAGGGAATAAAGAAACAGGCCGGCAAGAGAACTTGGTATAAGCGCATCAAAGATCAAATAGGTTGATTGGTCAACTGGTAATTCAAAAACTTAAAAACGCAAATGTTATATTATCTATTTAATTATTTGGATCAATTGGATTTCCCGGGAGCCGGTATGTTCAAATATGTGTCATTCCGTTCCGGATTAGCTTTGATATTGTCCTTGTTTATTTCAACGGCAATAGGGCGGCGGATTATTGATCGCTTGCAATATTTGCAGATTGGTGAGACCGTCCGGAATCTGGGCTTGGAAGGACAGATGAGCAAGAAAGGTACACCGACAATGGGGGGAATTATTATTATCATTGCCATTTTGATTCCGACTTTATTGTGTGCCCGATTGGACAACATTTATCTGATCTTGATGATTATAACCACGGTCTGGCTCGGAGCATTGGGATTTGCTGATGATTATATCAAGGTATTCCGAAAGAATAAGGAAGGTATGCATGGCAAATTCAAGATCATAGGACAGGTCGGTTTGGGGCTGATTGTCGGGTTGGTTTTGTTTTTGAGCCCTGACGTGGTAATTAGGGAGAATATGGAGGTCCGTCATGATAATGTAATCGAGGATGTCCGGTTCCACTCGGTTGAGCAGAAATCGACGAAAACAACCATCCCTTTTGTCAAGAACAATAATTTTGATTATGCCAAATTGGTAGAATGGACCGGTGAGTATAAACAGGAAGCCGCATGGATCGTTTTTGTACTTATGGTTATCTTCGTGGTTACTGCGGTTTCTAATGGCGCTAACCTGACCGATGGCCTGGACGGCTTGGCGGCAGGGTCATCTGCCATTATCGGTGTGGCGTTAGGCATTTTGGCGTATATGTCATCACACTTTGAATTTGCTTCATTCCTGAACATCATGTTTATTCCGGGAGCAGAAGAGTTGGTTGTGTTTGCTGCAGCCTTTATCGGAGCAACGGTTGGCTTTTTGTGGTATAATGCTTATCCGGCACAAGTGTTCATGGGCGATACCGGAAGTCTGACCTTGGGAGGTATCATTGCGGTATTCGCGATTATTATCCGTAAGGAATTGTTGATACCGATACTTTGCGGTATCTTTTTGGCCGAGAGTTTGTCGGTCATATTGCAGACCTGCTATTTTAAATATACCAAAAAGAAATATGGTGAGGGTAGACGGATATTTAAGATGGCTCCGTTGCATCATCATTTTCAGAAAGCAGGAAATGCGGGTATTCAGGCAGTAATCCAGAAGCCGCTCAATGTTGTGCCTGAATCGAAAATTGTAGTCCGTTTCTGGCTGATTGGTATCATATTGGCAGTTATAACGATTGTTACATTAAAGATGAGATAAAATGAGCAAAAGAATGGTTATATTAGGTGCCGGAGAAAGTGGCACAGGTGCAGCTGTCTTGGCCAAGAAAGTAGGATTCGATGTGTTCGTATCGGATCTTTCGCAGATAAAGCCTAAATATAAAGATATGTTGAATGCTCGCGGAATCCGTTGGGAAGAGGGACATCATACGGAGACCGAGATCTTGAATGCGGATGAAGTGGTGAAGAGTCCGGGAATCCCGGATAAAGCTCCGATCATCCAAGAACTGAAGAAAAAAGGTATTCCCATTATTTCAGAGATAGAATTGGCTGGACGTTATACCGATGCCAAGATGATTTGTGTCACGGGGAGCAACGGGAAAACAACTACCACGTTGCTGACTCATCATATTCTGACCGAATCCGGCGTAGATGCAGGTTTGGCGGGGAATGTGGGAAATAGCCTGGCTTTGCAGGTCGCTGAGTCGCCTCATCCGGTTTATGTCATTGAACTCAGTAGTTTCCAGTTGGATAATATGTATGATTTCAAGGCGGATATTGCCATTTTGTTGAATATCACCCCAGACCATTTGGATCGGTATAATTATGAAATGCAGAATTATGTGGATGCGAAATTCCGCATTATTCAGAACCAGACTTCGGAAGATGCCTTTATTTTCTGGAATGACGATCCTATCATTTCCCGCGAGATGGCTAAACGGCATCCGGGGGCAACTCTTTACCCTTTCGCTGAAGATCAGAAGGAGGGCATAAAGGCATATACAACAAACAAACAGATAGTGGTAAAATCAGATAACGGAACATTTACGATGGATCAAGAATTATTAGCACTCACAGGGAAACATAATTTGTATAACTCTTTGGCTGCTACCATAGCGGCCAAGATCATGGACTTGCGCGATGAGAAGATTCGTGCTTCCTTAATGAATTTCTCTGGGGTTGAGCACCGGTTGGAGAAGGTTGCTCGGGTTCGTGGTGTTGAGTATATTAATGATTCGAAAGCGACCAATGTAAACTCATGCTGGTATGCGTTGCAATCGATGACTACACCGGTCGTTCTGATTTTGGGAGGGACCGATAAGGGAAATGATTACCGCGAAATAGAGGATTTGGTAAGGGAAAAAGTACATGCGTTGATTTTCCTGGGGGTGGACAACACGAAGTTGCATACTTTCTTTGATGGAAAAGTTCCTCAGATCAGCGATGCGCGTTCTATGGAAGAAGCCGTTAATCAGGCGTATAAGGTGGCCCATAAAGGGGATACGGTGTTGCTTTCGCCTTGTTGCGCCAGCTTCGACTTGTTCAAGTGTTATGAGGACCGGGGCGAACAGTTTAAGATTTGTGTACGTAATTTATAAATAGCAGAAAGGAAAACGATTATGGATTTGGCGAGTAAATTGTTTAAAGGCGACCGCGTGATTTGGATCATCTTTATGTTCCTGTGCTTGATATCGGTGGTCGAGGTTTTTAGTGCTACAAGTACTATCGCTTATAAGAATGCGAATTATTGGGCGCCGATCATTCGCCATGCCACGTTCCTGGTAGTAGGCTTTTTCTTTGTCCTGATTATCCATAATTTGCCTATACGCTTTTCCGTCATATTGGGATTGTTGCTCCCGGTTGCCATATTTCTTTTGCTCATCACGCCCTTTATCGGGGTGGAGATTAATGGAGAGCGCCGCTGGTTGAATATATTGGGAATTACTTTCCAACCTTCCGAAATAGCCAAGCTTTGTTCGGTATGTTACATGGCATTGGTGCTGAGCCGGCGTAATGTGCTGACCAGTAAGCAGATGTTTTGGTATATATTGATAGGCGTCGGAATAACGTGCACTTGTATTTTGTATAATAATGGTTCGACGGCCATCTTGTTAGGCATGATCATGCTGATGATGATGTTTATTGGACAGGTGGGTGCCAAACGAATCTTGATAGTAATAGGTATAGGAATCTCGGCCATTCTTCTCGTTTGGAGTGTCTATAAGCTTGCTCCCGATACGGTTTCGAAATTCCTTCCGCGTATCTATACATGGATTGCCCGGTTTGACCGGCATTCGGATAACGAACGTTTTGCAGAGGGAACGGAAGAAAAGACTTGGGTCTTGGATATGGACGAGCATTATCAGGAGGATTTGGCGAAGATTGCCATTGCGCAAGGCGGAATTCTCGGGAAATTGCCCGGACATGGGCAGCAACGCGACTTCCTTCCTCAGGCCTATTCCGATTTTATTTATGCCATTATTATTGAAGAGACGGGACTGGCCGGAGGGTTCTTCGTATTGCTTCTCTATCTGACGCTCTTGATTCGTGTCGCCATGATAGCCCGAAGGTGCGAGAAGTTATTCCCTAAGTTCCTCATTCTGGGGTGCGGATTGATGCTGGTTACGCAGGCCTTGATTAATATGGCTGTAGCGGTTGGGGTATTCCCTGTGACAGGTCAGCCTTTACCTCTTATCAGCCGAGGTGGAACTTCTACGGTAATTAGTTGTTTCTATATCGGCATTATCTTAAGTGTGAGTCGTTTTGGAGCGAATATCGGAAATGAAGACGATTTGCTTCCGGAGGAGAAAGCAGAACCGAACGCAGGTGTTATAGGAGAAACTCCTTTGCAATCGGCTAATCTGGATCCGGCTCTTCAAGAATCTAAACCGATTTAACCAGAGAATCTGTAAATTCGCGGAAAAAGAGTCCGATGCTTTGTTTGCATCACAGCGGTGATAAAGGCTTTACTCGAGTGATGCAAACAAAACAAGCCATTGAATAAGTTGCTCTCGCATGCCTTAAGCCCAAATCGGTCATTAGACTTTGGGTAGATTGCCCCCTTATGTCTTGCGGATTGCTTTTCGGCTTGCAGAAGGCGTAGCGGGCTACGTCGAGGCAAGTCGGGAAGCAAGATGCTGGCAGAAGGGGCAAAAT
>DWYO01000327.1 GCA_019118725.1 Candidatus Parabacteroides intestinavium
GTATATCCCAAAGTTACATTATCAATCTTCAAGAAGCTACCATCTTCCAAATAATAGTTAGAGAACATATTTTCATCTTTCAACGGATGATTCAAAGCGTCTTTATAAACGTTAGAGCCAGACTGGTCTAAGTACTTCGTTGTACCGAAGAAGAACTTACCTTCATTCAAGATATCATAATCGAACATACCTCTCAACAAGAAGCTAAAGTCAAAGTTCTTGTAAGTAAAGGTATTCTGCAAGCTGGCTTTGAACTTCGGCAAACCGCAACCGATAAAGGTACGGTCGTCTGCCGACAATCCCTCTTTACCATCCAAGTCGCGCATGATCCACATGCCATTCTCATCGATACCATCACAAACATAACCATAGAAAGAGCCTACCGGATGACCTTCCTGTAAACGTACAGTCGGACCTACATTACCCGGAGACGGCATCTCGTGCAAGTCGGCATACGATGCTTTATACACATCATTAGACAAAGAAGTCAATTCATTCTTTTCCCAAGAGAAAGTCAATGACGGTGTATAGGTAAAATCTTTGGTCTTTACCGCATCCACACTAACAGCCAATTCAACACCGATATTCTTCATCGTACCTACATTCGTCACGATTTGATTATGAATAGCCGAAGGCTGTTGTGCCGTATAATCATAAATCAAGTCTCGGGTTGTACGCTGATACCAGTCAAGTGTACCATTAACACGTCCGCCCCACAATGCATAATCGAAACCTACGTTCAACGATTCACTCTTTTCCCACTTCAAATCCGGATTCGGGTTGTTGCCCGGCCCGTAAGTAGCCGTAATCCAGCTTCCTGTAATAGCATTCCAGTTACCGGCTCCTGTACCGTACTTAATTAAAGACATATACGGGTCATTTGGCAAACTACCGGTAATACCGAATCCGACACGGAACTTCAACATATCCATGAAATCCACATTTTCCATGAATTCTTCCTGCGAAATCATCCATCCGGCACTGATTGACGGGAACCATGCCCACTTGTTATCTGCACCGAACTTAGAAGAACCTTCACGACGGATAGAACCGCTCAACAGATATTTACCATCATAGTTATAATTCACACGACCGAAGAATGCGATCAACGTACTCTTTGTCTTATTACTTTCCATTTCAGCACGACCATCTTTCAGATAAGCTCCGGCACCCATATTATCAGTTTGGAACGCATCTGTCAGGAAGTCTTGATTCTTCATACGCATCAGTTCATAATAGAAATCCTGATAACTATATCCGATCATGGCGGTCAGATTATGTACGTCATTAAAGCTCTTTACATAATCAGCAGTCCATTCAACCGTCTTATTCTGCCATTTCCGGTATCTCTTTTCTGCTGTACCATTGGTTCCGTCCTTAATAGAAGAATAATCTTGACGACTGATATAAGAATCCCGAGATTCATCACGTTTTTCAAAAGCCACGAAAGCAGAGGTCTTCAATCCAGGAAGGACATCCAATGTAGCCTTGAAACTACCTAACAAGTTCTTGTACTGCTTCTTAGTGCTTCTTTGTTCAATACGAGCAATCGGGTTGTAATCTTCATAACCTGCATAAGTCTGCCAGAATGAACCGTCCTCATTATAAATTGGCATCGTCGGATTACGCATCAATGCCGAATAGAATTCATCATGTCTGAAAGACGAATCATCATAACCTGGAACCAAGTCGGCATTAGTATATGAATTAGACAGGTTAAATGCCAGCAGCAACTTATCGTTTAAAGTACGATGGTTAATATTTAAAGCGGCATTGATTGTTTCACGATTAGTCTTCTTAACGATACTTTCATTGTTACGGTATCCGATAGACGCACGATAATTCATATTTGCAGTACCACCTGTAGCCGTCAAGTTATGCACATGGCTGACATTTCCTTTGTTCAGGATCATGTCATACGGGTCTGTATCGCCTCCGTAATCAGTAATAATGCTGCTTCCCGATTCTTTTCCATAAGCCAGATATTCATCTCTTGACAACATCTCCGGACGGTTAGCCACACCTTCGTTCATGATATAGCCTGAATAGGTTACTTGCGAACGGCCAGCCTGCGGACGCTTTGTCGTGATGATAATCACACCGTTATTACCACGGGTACCATAGATAGCTGCAGCCGAACCATCTTTCAATACATCGATAGCCTCGATATCTTCCGGAGCAATAGCATTCATGGTATTCTTATCGCCCGGCACACCATCAATGATAATCAGCGGTGTATTGTTACCCTTCAAAGAAGTAGCACCACGTAACTGAATGTTCATTTCACCATTCGGGTCATTACCGCCTTTTGAAATCGTCAAACCGGCAACGCGTCCTTCTACCAACGACATCGGATTTACAGCCGGAATCTTGTTAAAATCTTCCGCTTTTACACTAGTTACAGACGAAGTGATTTCGCCCTTTTTCTGCGTACCGTAACCTACAACCACAACCTCTTCCAACTGTTCCGTGTCTTCTTTCAACGTAACATTCACGGACGTCTTTCCGGCCACTGGAATTTCCTGAGTAGTATAACCGATGTAAGAAATCTGTAGCGTAGCGTTCTCTGGCACATCTTCAAGGACAAATTTACCATCAAAATCGGTAATATTACCATTGGTAGTGCCTTTCACGACCACATTAGCTCCAATAATCGGTTCGCCTGTTTCATCTACTACGGTTCCTGTAACCTGCTTGTTTTGTTGTGTTACCGCAACCGCTAACTCTCCACTTGTTACACCTGCCGGTTCTGACGCAAATGCCGAGAAAGCAGGAAACAACATACATAATACTGAAATTTGCGCTATTCGTCCGACAGAAGGACATAGCAAACTCTCTTTCTTCATAACTTCGTTCTTATGGGTATTAAACTAAAGTTGTTTTATCCGCAGCTCCCGAACCGGATAGTGATTAACCAACGTGATTATTAGTTCATAAATATAAAAAGAGCGCGGGATCTGTACTTGTCGCTTATCCTCCCATTCCAGGCCTTCGCATTGCCCACCGAGTAAGGATAAGCAACGCAGAAGCCCACGCCGAATATGTATACACCCATGCTACCGCACAGATTTGTACACTTCCACGTAAGCATCTACCGTTGCCCTGTCCTCTACTCGATTACAAAGTTGCGAAGTTTGGAATGGAGAAGACATGACGTTAAGTAAACGCCTTTCCATAAATATATAGTTTCCCACCACCCTTTCGGCGTGGTTGAAAAACGGGTGCAAATGTATATAATTATTTTTCAAATCAAAAATTTCCTTTTGATAAAAATCAATTCCTTTTAAAAGGCAGATGATATTTTCCTCAAAAGAAGGGACTATTTACAGGAATTATCAAGACACTGAAAATAAATTCAACAACAGCTAAAAAAAGCCGAACAGCTTCATAAACTGCCCGGCTTTCTACTTTTTACAACTAAAAACTTATTCACCCAAGAGGATTTCCATAATCTGGCAAGCAGCCTTTGTAACCGATGTACCCGGACCAAAGATAGCTGCTACACCTGCCTTGTAAAGGAAGTCGTAATCCTGAACCGGAATGACGCCACCGGCAATCACCACGATATCGGGACGCCCCAATTTGTTCAGTTCATCGATGACTTGCGGTACCAACGTCTTGTGACCGGCAGCCAACGAAGAAACGCCCAATACATGCACGTCATTCTCTACTGCCTGGCGGGCAGCTTCGGCCGGAGTTTGGAACAACGGGCCCATATCTACGTCAAAACCGCAATCAGCATAACCCGTAGCTACGACTTTCGCACCGCGGTCGTGCCCGTCCTGACCCATCTTAGCGATCATAATACGTGGCTGGCGACCTTCTTTCTTCGCAAACTCAGCGGTCAGCTCACATGCCCGTTCAAAGTCTGCGTCTTTCTTTGTTTCTGATGAATACACGCCTGATATAGTTCTAATAATTGCTTTATAACGACCTACAACCTTTTCACACGCATCGGAGATTTCGCCCAATGAAGCCCGAACCGCAGCAGCCTTTACGGCCAATTCAAGCAAGTTACCTTGTTTTGTGCGGACACATTCCGTAATATCGTCCAATGCCTTCTGTACAGCTGCCTCATCACGGTTAGCGCGGAGTTGCTTCAAGAGTTCAATCTGTTCGTTGCGAACCGCCGTGTTATCAATTTCCAAGATATCGATCGGATCTTCTTTCGGAAGACGATACTTGTTCACACCGACAATAGTCTGGATGCCAGAGTCAATACGTGCTTGCGTACGAGCTGCAGCTTCTTCGATACGCATCTTTGGCAGACCCGTTTCAATCGCCTTAGCCATACCTCCCATGCTTTCGATTTCCTGAATCAAAGCCCAGCCTTTGTGTACCAGTTCGTTTGTCAACGATTCCACATAATAAGAACCGCCCCACGGGTCGATCTGCTTACAAACTTTCGTTTCTTCCTGAATATAAATCTGCGTATTACGAGCGATACGAGCAGAGAAGTCGGTCGGCAAAGCAATAGCCTCATCCAACGCATTGGTATGCAAAGATTGTGTATGTCCTAAAGCTGCGGCCATCGCTTCAATACATGTACGACCTACGTTATTGAACGGATCCTGCTCAGTCAATGACCAACCAGAAGTCTGGCAGTGTGTACGCAAAGCCAAAGATTTCGGATTCTTAGCTCCGAAACTCTTCACAATCTTCGCCCACAACATACGAGCCGCACGCATCTTGGCAATTTCCATGAAGTGATTCATACCGATTGCCCAGAAGAACGAGAGGCGTGGAGCAAACGCATCGATATCAATACCTGCATTTACACCAGCACGTAGATATTCCAAACCATCGCACAAAGTATAAGCCATTTCGATATCAGCCGTTGCTCCGGCTTCCTGCATGTGATAACCGGAAATAGAAATAGAGTTAAACTTCGGCATCTTCTGTGAAGTATAAGCGAAGATATCAGCGATGATACGCATGGAGAACTCAGGCGGATAAATATAAGTATTACGCACCATGAATTCTTTCAAGATATCATTCTGAATCGTACCGGCCATCTCTTCCAATTTAGCGCCTTGTTCCAGACCAGCGTTGATATAGAACGCCATAACAGGAAGCACGGCACCATTCATGGTCATGGAAACAGACATCTTATTCAAAGGAATACCTTCAAACAATACCTTCATATTTTCCAACGAGCAGATAGACACGCCGGCTTTACCAACATCACCTACTACACGTTCGTTGTCGGCATCATACCCACGATGTGTCGGCAGGTCGAATGCTACAGACAGACCTTTCTGTCCGGATGCCAAGTTACGGCGATAGAAAGCATTCGATTCTTCAGCCGTAGAGAATCCGGCATACTGACGGATAGTCCAGGGGCGCATCGGGTACATGGCACTATACGGGCCACGCAAGTAAGGCGGAATACCGGCTACATAATTCAGGTGCTCCATGCCTTCCAAATCTTCTTTCGTATATACCGGCTTCACATTGATGTGTTCCGGAGTCTTCCAATCGGCTTCAATGCCATTGGCTTTTGCCCATTCACCTGCATTCGTACAAGCGAAACCGGCACTCTTTATATCTATGTCTTTAAAATTTGGTCTCATTGTTTTTCTTCGATTTTAGATTCCTAACTTCGCATTGAATCCTTGTAATGTTTCGAGTACATTGCTCTTCACATGGATAAACTGGTCGATACCTTGCGCCTTCAAGTCATCCATACAAGCCGGAGCACCGGCTACTACGAACTGCGCACGTCCGTTCAATGCCTTGAAGGCAGCCGGAGCATATTCCGCATATTCATCATCACTGGAACACAATACCACGATATCGGCGCCAGCCTTCATTGCAGCTTCTACACCCTCTTCTACTGTATCGAAACCAAGATTATCGATGGTCTTGTATCCGGCACACGCAAAGAAGTTGCAAGAGAATTGTGCACGAGCCAAGCGCATCGCCAGATTTCCGATTGTCAGCATAAAAGCTTTCGGAGTCTTCTCGCTCTTCTCGGTTGCTAAACGTAAAGCCTCGAATTCGGATGCACCACGGGCAAAGTTCAATTTCGTCACGCCCTCGTTCTCGCAATGGTTATGATGCTGGCCTTTGCAACAGCATGCGCCTTCCTCTTTCTTAACCTTATCTCCGGCTACTTCTGTGAAGTTCGGGAATTGGTTCGTTCCCAACAACGATTCTCTGCGGGTAGCTACAGCTTTGTGGCGTGCTTCGTTTGAAGCATTGACAGATGCTTGGATTTCTCCGGCATTAGCCAATGAGCCGAATCCGCCTTTCTCTTCGGTTTCGAGGAAAAGCTTCCAAGCGACATCAGCAATCGAGTTAGTAAATACTTCAATTGTATAAGAACCAGCTCCTGGGTCGACCACCTTGTCGAAGTGACATTCTTCCTTCAATAATAACTGCTGATTGCGGGCAATGCGTTCCGCGAAGTCATCCGGTGTCTCATAAGCTTCGTCAAACGGACGAACCGTAATCGAATCAACTCCGGCAATAGCAGCCGACATTGCTTCGGTTTGTGAACGGAGCAAATTCACGTGCGCATCAAATATAGTCATGTTCCATTGAGAGGTCTGAGCATGAACCGCCATCTTGCAAGCGCATTCACAAGCCGGATTATAAGCCTTTACAATCTCAGCCCAAAGCCAACGAGCAGCACGGAACTTGGCAATCTCCATGAAATAGTTTGAGCTGATACCGAAATTAAATTTAATCTTCTTAGCCACTTCATCTACCGAGAAACTAGCATCGGTCAGTTTGGCCAACAACTCATTACCCCAAGCCAACGCATACCCCAATTCCTGAGCTATATAAGCACCGGCATTGTTCAATTCAAAAGCATTAACCGCCAAGACGCGATAATTAGGCAATGCCTTTCCGGCATTCAAAACGGCCGTAGCCATTTCCACCCAATTCTCGTTCTTATGACCTTTGATCAAAGGCTTCTTGAACGGATCATAGTTGACCGAACCCTGGCACTTCTCCAAATCCACTCCTTTTGAAGTGAAATATTCGGCAAGAATGGTGATGAGTTTTTCAGCTTTGCACAAGCAGGTGTTGAAATTCAGTTCGACACAAGCCGGACAAATACCGTCCAACAACGTAGCGATATTTTCCGCATTCACATCATCGCCTTTGATGATAAATCCCAATGAAGTGATACCTTTGTTCAGTACATCGAGCGCCTTAGCGTTTGCTTCTTTCGGGCACACGACTTCCATGTTCTGGCGTACTAACCAATTGTTGTCTTTCTTCGTACCACGTACAAAAGGAAATTCGCCGGGGAGCGAATCGGTCGTTTTCAGACCTTCCAAATCTTCCAAACGATAGAAAGGATTTGCATTAAATCCTTCGCCTGTTTTCCAAACAAGCTTTTTCTCGAACGGCACGCCTTTCAGGTCTGCCGTGATTTTCGCCATCCATTCTTCTGTCGAAATGGGAGCGAACTCGGAGAAAAGTTTTTCTTTTGCTTCTGCCATAATATTAGTTGTTTATTAAACTGGTATTAGTAATGAACTTTTTTAACTTTATGAGTCCACCCGTCAAATATTCTGTTATTTGCTATTTATTTTTATAAGTTCTTATTCCTCTTCTATTTAGAACCCAAAAACGTATAAACCAAGCAACAGATAAACTAATGAACTTATATACTATACCTAACGATTTA
>DWYO01000328.1 GCA_019118725.1 Candidatus Parabacteroides intestinavium
AAAACTTATAAACTCATCAACTTTTTTCAATTATACTTCTATCTTTGTCCGTGATAATCATTTTTAAACATAAAGAAATATGAATACACGGAATCTATGCAGATTGTTATTGATGGGGTGTTGTTGTTATTGCCTGATGGCATGTGGAGAGGATAACGGTCCGCTTTCTCTAATCAATACAGAGGGCAATGAGACGTTGATTGACATTACCAGCAATACTTTACAACTTTCTCCGTTTAGTGAGGGGGAATCTTTTTATATCAATGGAGGAGATGGAGCGTATACGATAGACAACAACAACGAAGAGGTGGTGGCTTTCTCGTATGACGGGCGTACCCTCACTCTCCGTCCGATAGCACAAGGTAGTGCTGTTATCACCATACAAGACCATGATAATCATACCTATCAACTACAGGTGGAGGTGACTTACCCGCAACAGACTTTCGAGGTAATGGGCGTAGATGCCCAAGCCATTGGAGATGAGTTGACCCAGATGGAAACAGAGCTGCTCAAAGAACAGATCAAGTCGGATATCTATGTGGGGATTGGCGGAACATTCGCCTTTACCTATATGGTTCCGGATAGCACCGAAGGCGAGGTAGAGATGATTCCGACCGGAAGTCAGCTCTCACGCAAAGGGGTATTTCAAAGCGGAGTCAAATATGCAGAAGACGGAACACCTTATGAAGCTATGACCATCCACCTGACATCGGGTGATGAGGTGGTTTACTCCTGGTATCAAGCCTCTCCCGACTCTTCGTATAGGCTGACAGAAGACGTTACCGAACGTTATCGCCAAGAGTATCCCAAGGTACAAAATGCGTATGCGATACAGATCATCAGCAAAAAATAACTTTAACACTCAAATAACATGAATAAACTATGTATACTTGCATTGGCGGTAAGTGCTTTTTCCTGTTCTTCCGGAACATCAGATGATGAAGCATTGATGCTGGATGCAATTCCTACGGAAAAGGTAAACACGAATTATGTAAGTAACCGCGATCCGTTACAGCCCCAGCGTTTCATAAAGCTTCAAACGGGAAGCATCCGACCGGAAGGATGGATCCGGACAATGTTGGAACTGCAACGTGATGGATTAAACGGTCATTTGGGAGAAATCAGCGCATGGCTGCAAAAGGAGGATAATGCTTGGTTGAAGTCCGGCGGCCAATGGGGATGGGAAGAAGTCCCCTATTGGTTAAGAGGGTATGCAGGTGTAGCTTATCTGTTGGAAGACGAGAAGATGCTGAAAGAAACAAAGACCTGGATTGAGGCGATTTTGTCCAGTCAGCGTGAAGATGGGAACTTCGGCCCCTATAACGAAAACAACGGTGCCCAGGATTTCTGGCCGAATATGTTGGCCTTATGGATTTTGCAGTCTTATTATGAATATTCATCCGATGAACGGGTTATCGACTTCATGACACGCTATTTCCAGTACCAACTACGTGTTCCGGATGATAAATTCCTGGAATCTTATTGGGAGAACAGTCGAGGGGGTGATAACTTGTGGAGTGTGGTATGGCTTTACAACCGGACCGGAGATAAGGATTTATTGAAACTGGCAGAGAAGCTACACCGGAATACCGCCAATTGGACTAAGTCAACGGAGCTACCTAATTGGCATAATGTCAATATAGCCCAATGCTTCCGGGAACCGGCCACTTACTATCTGTTCAATGGAGACGAGAAGATGCTGTCGGCAAGTTATAATGTACAGAGCCTGATCCGGCGTGCATTCGGACAGGTTCCGGGAGGTATGTTCGGAGCGGACGAGAATGCCCGTATGGGATTCTTTGACCCGCGCCAAGGCACCGAGACGTGTGGCTTTGCCGAGCAGATGGCTTCGGATGAGATTATGTTATTAATTACCGGAGACCCTTATTGGGCAGAGAACTGCGAAGATGTGGCATTCAATAGTTATCCGGCTGCACTGATGCCTGATATGAAATCACTGCGTTACATTACCTCACCCAATATGGTGATGAGTGATAGCGAGAATCATAAACCCGGCATTGACAATGCAGGCCCGTTCTTAGCCATGAATCCCTTCAGTAGCCGGTGCTGTCAGCATAATCACGGATTCGCATGGCCCTATTATGTAGAGCACCTGGTCATGGCTACACCGGATAATGGAGTAGCAGCCGTTCTTTTCAACAGTTGTGATGCCACGGTAAAGGTTGGCGAAGGAGAAACGATCATCCTAAAAGAACGCACGGATTATCCTTTCGACACCCATGTATCTTTTTCCATCGAATGTCAGAATCCAGTAACATTCCCGTTCTATATCCGTGTGCCGAGCTGGACAAAGGGCGCGGAAGTTAAGATTAATGGGAAAAAGGTCAATGCAAATCTGGAGAAAGGCGAATATCTCTGTCTGCATCGGGAATGGACAAACGGAGATAGCATAGAAGCGAACTTCCCGATGGAGATTTCTTACCGGAAATGGCAGGTGAATAAGAATAGCGTGAGTGTAGATTACGGGCCTCTGACCTTGTCTTTGAAGATCGGAGAAAAATATGTAAAGAAAAACAGTACGGAAACCGCTATATGGGATTCCAAATGGCAAAAAGGTGCAGACACAGAAAACTGGCCTTCGTATGAAATCTATCCGGAAACTCCGTGGAATTATGCCTTGCAGGTCCATTCAGGAGTCACATTAAAGGAACACAAAAAATTAACTCCCGGAGTCAATCCTTTCACTACAGAGAATGTACCCTTGCTTTTTGAGGCAAAAGGAAGACTCGTTCCGGATTGGACTCTGGACGAATACAAGCTTTGTGGGGTATTACCCTACGAGAATGCCGCAAAATCGGAACAGGTTGATGCTATCGAATTGGTCCCGATGGGGGCAATGAGATTAAGAATCTCCGCTTTCCCGACCTGCGACTAAGCAGAAGGCAGGACGGTGTGTCATAAGGAGGTATTGGCTCACCGTCCTAATTTCTCAGTTCCAACCTCAAAATCCGGCCTCTATATTCCAAGCCTTATCCGATAACCTCAAAAAGACTTACGGAGTTTTATCCAATATATCACATAATAAAGCTTGAGAAGGAACCTGATCTTATCCCATCCTTTGTCTAATTCTTTTATCACCCGTATATTCTCATAAAGGCCTTTCAGGCGTTGCCGGTTGGATACGCCATGCGAATCATAAAGGGCTATGGTAACGGGGATATGCCGGAACTTATAGCCGGATAAATAACAATACTTGAAAAAATAGAAGTCGGCCGACATTTTGAAGCGGGTGTCAAAAGGCATTTGCTTCAAAAGACGGGTTTGTACAAAAGCCGCTTGATGACAAAAATACATCCGTTGCTTATTACAAGGCTCGGCAGCGATCTTCCGATGGAGTTCACCTTTCTTTTCCGTCAGGATATCACCATACAAGATGTCATACTTTTCTTCATCCAGGAAAGATGCCACCTGGCTTAACACATGCTTGTCTGCAAAAACATCTCCGGCATTCATGAAGATAATCCATTGCCCTTGTGCCCGAGCTATGCCCTTATTCATGCCTTGATATATACCCCCATCCGGTTCCGAACACCAATAAGTAAGATGCTCCTCATACTCCCGGATAATATCAGCCGTTCCATCGGTCGACCCTCCGTCAATGATGATATATTCCTTGTCAGCACAATCTTGCCCTACTACACTTTCCAAGGTTTTCCGAATAGCATCTGCACAATTATAAGATACCGTTACAATACTAAAGGTACAGGGAGGTTCCATCTATTTTTCCAAATTTCTTAGTCGTTGAGTTTGAATAAATTCCTTAATTTCTCCAGGAAAGAGGACTTCCAGCTATGAGCGCAATAATGAATCGCATACGAAGCCGGAGTAGCCTCATGTTTGTTCCCGGCAAATATTTCCGAACGGAATATCTTCATGTTACCTTCCAGCTCCTGATCAGTATCAATATAACGGAATCCATACTTTTCGGCTATCCTTGCATAAATCAAAGGCGCGAACATATCGGCCGGCATCTCTTTCGAAAAGTTCTTTGTGTTATACCACTCCAGAATATCCTTTAAGAAAGGACACCCGGCTTGCGCACCCATAACGGCCGCTTGTATCTGCATTCCGGATATGTACCCCTCGCACATACGGGTACCGTCTGGGGCGATATCGTGAATCGAACCGGTCTTTTCCAACTGAGAGGGATGATGCTCCAGACTGGATATAAAATCATAAGTCCGGAAATCATCAAAGCGTTTCAGAATCCGCACATCCGAATCGAGATAGAATCCACCTTCCTTATAAAGAGCATAGATACGGATATAATCTGCCGCAAATGCCCACTTACGTGCTTTTATAGCCTCTTGGACGTAGGCAGGAGCAGAAGCCACGTCAAAGTTCTGCATATTCCAATGCTTTATCTCGTAGTCCGGCATGACTTTCTTCCATGTTTTCATGCAAGCCTTGATATTTGCCGGATAAGGATCATTGCTTAACCAGCAGAAATGGATTATCTTCGGTATCATATCTTCGTTTTTTAATTCTTGAGTTTTCTATTTTGTAAGTCAACGAGGCCCAGCTACCCCTTATACCTCATTCCTTTTTGGCTCTGCAGCCTCCCTTAAACCATTGTTTGAACCGATGTTTCCTTCGTTGTTTCTTTTGTTCAGCCTCCCAGTATCGCATAATCCGGGCTTTAATCCCCCTGGCCTCTTCTTCCGGATGCAAAAGGCGGATATATTCGTCTGCCATAAATCGGAAAAGATCTACACGGGTAGTCATCGTACTCAGATTCTTCAGATAGACCGCATCGGTAAGCGGTTTGCGGGTAAAGGCCGAACGATTGATATCCACTACGGTAAAGCGGAAATGCCCATCCTCTTCATGATAGAGGAAATTTCCGAAATTCAAATCTCCGTGCAGGATGCCAGCCTGATGCATTCGGGCTATCTCCGCACTTAATTCTCCTGCCAATTGCCGATTATACTTCTCAACCGGGACCAACATGGGAAATACCGCCGGATCAGGACAAGCCAAAGAGACAAAATACCCCGTGGTAAACAGTCCATGCTCCCGTTGCTCGATATACGCCACCTCATGAGGCGTATCAATTCCCCGCCTGCGATATTCGCCCGCAAACAGGTAAGCCCGCTCCGCTTTCGTTTTCCGGAAAAAGGTATAGGCTATCTGCTGAACCGGGTTGGCACGCTTAAACCGTTTGACCATCACCGGAACACCCTGGAACGTAAAACGGATCAATTGGTTACGTCCGTTATGCACGAACTCCCCTTTCCCTTCTGCAAGAAGCCGGGGCAAAGCACGGATATCACACTCCAAATGCCGGTAAGGCTCAGCTATTATAATCTTCATACGTTTCATCTTGCTTATTTCATCAATGCGCGATACAGATTCATCAACTGGCATGCCTGTTTCTTTTCCGAGAAACGTTGCACATATTCTTTTCCTTGCCGTATCATCCGTTCACACGTTTCGGGAGTTTGCAAAAGTGAGCAGGCGGTTTGAGCCAGTCCTTCCACATCGTCCGGATGTATGTAGCAAGAATTCTCTCCTCCCGCCTCTTCCAAACAGGAACCGGTAGCGGCTATAACCGGGACACCCGCGTGCAGGGCCTCGATTATCGGTATACCAAAGCCTTCAAACCGCGAGGGGTAAACAAAAAGTTTCGCCAAACGGTAGAGTGCCGGAAGGTCGTCAAACGAAACGCCATGCAACAGGTGCACACGCTTTTCCAGTCCTTTTTCCCGGCAATAATCCGCAATCTTTTGAGAATAAGGGGTAGGCCGTCCTACCAGGACAGCATGTATTTCTTGGGGAATCTCCTGCATAGCCTGTACCAGCAAGAGAGCATTCTTACGCTCCTCAATGCTTCCCACATTCAGGATGTAACGTTCAGGCAATGCATATTTACGGCGCACTTCTTGCTTCTTCTCTTCAGATACCGGATAGGAGAACACCGGAGAACACCCTTGATAGATGACCTGTATCTTCTCTTCCGGAATAGAGAAATACCGGATAATATCCCGCTTGGTACATTCGCTTACGGCAATGATGGCATCCGCCTCCTCACACGCTTTGCGGAATTTATACGCATAAATCGTCCGGTCTATCGGAGCATAACATTGCGGATAGCGCAGGAATATCAAGTCATGAATCGTCACCACACACTTGAGATTTCCCGCCTTGCGGATATTCAGCGGCAACTCATTGCTCAATCCGTGGAAGATATCTATCCTATCTGTGTCCAATTGACGGGTTATCCCCCACGAACGCCACGCCGCCCCGGCTCTGCTCCACCATCCGGAGGCATACACCTGCCTCAGTTGCGGACAATCACGAAGCAGGAGATCAAACGGCCTGCTTTGCCGCCTTTTCGGGGCATATAGCCAATACTCATTATCCGGAAAGAAACGGCACAAATTCGTTATCACATACCGGCTGTAATTTCCCAGCCCGGTAAAGTTCTGAACGGCCCGTTTCCCATCAAAACCAATTTTCATCCTATACTTTCCTTTAACGCCCGGGCCATCTGGTCAGGACACGAAGTTCCTTTACCTTTGCAGTCTATACCCTCTAAGCGATGGATGACCTCCTCCACAGGCAAGCCTTTTATCAACGAGCAGATACCTTTCAGATTTCCGTCGCATCCACCTATCACCTGCGCTTGCTCAACCTTTCCGTCTGCGACATCTACAATCATCATTCTCGAGCAGACACCTCCTTGCGGAGTATATACGATTCGTTTCTTCTCCATGTTTCTTCTATTGAGATTGATGAAGACAAAGATAAACACAATTTTTGAATCCCGCAAACACTTTGCATCACCCGGGTGATGCAATTAATTCACAGTTGTGATGCAATTAAATCACCTAAGTGATGCAATTAAATCACCCGGGTGATGCAAACAAAATGTCCTGCCTTGATTATAAGGATTGACTATACATAAAATAAAATCCGTATATTTGTCCCATTATCCGTATTCAGTTTGTTAGAAGCTGTTTGGAATTTATTCCAGCTTTTTATAAAGAATGTTTTCG
>DWYO01000329.1 GCA_019118725.1 Candidatus Parabacteroides intestinavium
CCGATCAAGCCTTATTCTCTCAATGAGAAGAATGAATTCAGGATTTTAGTACCATCTAACTTCTTTGGAGAATATATCGAGGCAAATTTTCAAAAGCTATTGATTCCGGTGGTCCATCGTGTAATGGGACCGGAAGTTTCGTTGATTTATCGAGTAGCCACTTACGGAGATCCGAAAGATGAAGGGGCAATGATGGATTGCCACCCGGAGGTTTCGACCCATCCGGCTCCGGCCCGTCCAAGTGCGCCTACCGTATTCACCCAAAAACGGACACCACAAGATTGGAATTCCTGCCTGAACCCGAAATACAGTTTTGAGAATTATTTCGAAGGGACAAGCAACAAAGTAGTGCGTTCGGCCAGCGAGGCTATCGCCCAAAATCCGGGAAAGACTGCATTCAACCCGATGTTCATCTTCGGAGCTTCAGGTGTAGGGAAAACCCATCTGTGCCACGCGATAGGCAATCGCGTGCAGGAACTGCATCCGGAGAAAAAAGTGTTGTACATCTCTGCGCATCTGTTCAGTACGCAATTCACGGATGCGGTACGTAAGAACAACATCAATGAATTCCTTTACTTCTATCAAAATGTAGACGTGCTTTTATTAGACGATGTACAGGAATTTATCGGAAAAGACAAGACTCAAAATACATTCTTCCATATATTCAACCATCTGCACTTGTTGAACAAACAGATTGTATTGACCTCAGACAAACCACCGGTTGAACTGCAAGGTATGGAGGAACGTTTCTTCACACGCCTGAAATGGGGACTGATTGCAGAACTGTATCGTCCTGATTTGGACTTACGCAAGAAGATATTGAAGAACAAGATGAGCCATGACGGCATAGTGATGCCGGAAGAGGCTTTCAACTTCATTGCCTACAACGTCACCGAGAATGTACGGGATCTGGAAGGCATTTTGGTGTCATTGATGGCCAACTCTATAGCCAACAACAAGGAAATCGACATGCCGCTGACCAAACGGATCGTCGGGCTGGCCGTGCGTTTGGAGAAGAAACACCTTTCTGTACAATCCATACAGGAAACGGTCTGCAAATATTTCAATCTGGAGCAATCAGCTATCCAAGCGACTTCCCGTAAACGCGAGATCGTGCAAGCTCGTCAAATTACAATGTTCTTGGCAAAAAAATATACCGATTGCTCTTTTTCCCAAATTGGGAAAATAGTTGGCAGAAAAGACCATGCCACGGTCCTGCACGCCTGCAAAACCATCAGAGACCAGATTGAGACCAACAAATCGTTCCGGGCCTCGGTGGAAGAAATCGAAAGCCTATTGAAAAACTAAGAATAAAATATACAAAGCAGTGGAACGTAAGATCTATACATTTGATGAAGCTTACAAAGCGTCTTTGGAATACTTTACCGGTGATGAACTTGCCGCCAAGGTATGGGTAAACAAATATGCTTTGAAGGATGCTTTCGGGAATATCTACGAGCAGTCTCCAGCGGATATGCATCATCGCTTAGCGTATGAAATTGCACGTATAGAAAAGAACTACCCGAATCCTTTAACAGAACAGGAACTTTTCAATTTGTTCGACCATTTCCGGTATATTATCCCTCAAGGGAGCCCGATGACGGGTATCGGAAATGATTATCAGATTGCCTCTCTCTCTAATTGCTTCGTGATCGGGTTAGACGGCCCTGCTGATTCTTACGGTGCGATCATTCGCATTGATGAGGAACAAGTACAGTTGATGAAGCGCCGTGGCGGTGTAGGACATGACTTATCTCATATCCGGCCTAAAGGCTCGCCTGTAAAGAATTCAGCATTGACCTCTACCGGATTGGTCCCTTTCATGGAACGGTATTCTAACTCTACACGCGAGGTAGCACAAGACGGAAGACGCGGAGCTTTAATGCTGTCCGTATCTATCAAACATCCGGATTCAGAATCGTTTATCGATGCCAAAATGACGGAAGGTAAAGTTACAGGAGCCAATGTATCCGTAAAGATTGATGATGAGTTCATGCACGCGGTCATCAATCACGAGTCCTACCGCCAACAATATCCGATTCATAGCGATCATCCGGATTATGTAAAAGACATTGACGCCGCTGCTTTGTGGCACAAAATTATACACAACGCTTGGAAATCGGCAGAGCCTGGTGTGCTCTTTTGGGATACTATCCTGCGCGAATCAGTACCTGACTCGTACGCCGATTTAGGTTTCCGTACGGTGTCCACCAATCCCTGCGGAGAAATTCCGTTGTGTCCGTATGATAGTTGCCGCCTTCTGGCAATCAATCTCTATTCGTATGTTGTCAATCCGTTCACGGCTGACGCCTACTTTGACTTCGAGCTTTTCAAAAAGCATGTGGCATTAGCTCAACGGATCATGGATGATATTATCGATCTGGAATCTGAAAAGATCGAACAAATATTGAAAAAGATTGATTCTGATCCTGAATCAATGGAAATCAAGGAGACCGAACGGCATTTGTGGGAAAAGATCCAACGTAAGACCTTGATGGGAAGACGCACGGGAGTAGGCATCACAGCCGAAGGCGATATGCTGGCAGCATTGAACCTGCGTTATGGTTCAGACGAAGCCACCGATTTTGCTGAAAAGGTGCAAAAGACGCTGGCGCTTTCTGCTTACCGTTCATCGGTCAATATGGCCAAAGAACGTGGTGCTTTCGAAATCTATGACTGGAAACGAGAAGAGCATAATCCGTTCATCAATCGTTTACGCGATGCTGATCCGGAACTTTACGAAGAAATGAAGCAATACGGACGGCGCAACATTGCCTGCCTGACGATTGCCCCTACAGGAACAACGAGTCTGATGACGCAAACCACCTCTGGGATCGAACCAGTATTCCTACCGGTCTATAAACGCCGCCGCAAAGTCAACCCGAATGATAGCGAGGCGCGTGTTGACTTCGTAGACGAGACAGGTGATGCATTCGAAGAATATATTGTATTCCACCATAAGTTCGTCACATGGATGCAAGCGCAGGGATATTCGGTAACCAAGCATTACACACAAGAAGAAATTGATGATTTGGTGGCCAAATCACCGTATTATAAAGCGACCTCAAACGATGTAGACTGGTTGCAGAAAGTGCGTATGCAAGGCCGTATCCAAAAGTGGGTAGACCACTCTATCAGCGTAACCATTAACTTGCCGAACAATGTAAGTGAAGAACTGGTGAACGAACTTTATATCGAGGCTTGGCGAAGCGGATGTAAAGGATGTACGGTTTACCGTGACGGCTCACGCTCGGGTGTGCTGATTGCCACGGACAAGAAAAAGAAAAACAACGAAGATTGCAACTGCATGCAACCTCCGGTCATCGTTTCGACCCGTCCGCGCGAATTGGAAGCCGATGTGGTACGTTTCCAAAATAAAAAAGAGAAATGGATCGCATTCGTGGGTCTGTTGAACGGACGTCCTTACGAAATATTCACCGGTCTGGCTGATGACGAAGAGGGTATCATCGTTCCGAAGAATATTCAAAAGGGGACTATCATTAAGAATTATGATGAGGATGGCAAAAAACATTACGATTTCCAGTTCAAAAACAAACGTGGTTATAAAATGACCATCGAAGGCTTAGACAGTAAGTTTGATCCGGAATATTGGAACTATGCCAAGCTCATCTCCGGTGTATTACGCTATGCCATGCCTATTGATCAAGTTATCAAATTGGTACAAGGTTTGGATTTGAACAACGAATCTATCAATACGTGGAAAAATGGTGTTGAGCGAGCTCTGAAGAAATATCTGCCAAATGGTACGGAAGCAAAAGGTCAAAAATGTCCCAATTGCGGACAGGAGACTCTCGTTTACCAAGAGGGATGCTTGATCTGTACCAATTGCGGAGCTTCGAGATGCGGATAAAATTCAATGGGCAATCAGCAATGAATAATTAGGGGTGTATTGCTACATCCCTAATTATCCATAACTGATTGTCCATTTTCCATTAAACCCAAATCGGTCATTAGACTTTGGGTTAAAAATACCTATGGATAGGTATTGCCAAGATAACGCAGAATATTGTACCTTTGCATAGAGATTGACAATCAACCGTGAGTACCCAAATTTCTCATTTGCAATCGTTAATTGTCAATTAATAATTGTGAGTTGAAAAAGTATGAGACTATCTGAACTTCGCACAGGCGAAAAAGGCATAATTGTAAAAGTGATGGGGCGCGGAGCTTTCCGCAAACGCATCATTGAAATGGGCTTTATCCGGGGAAAAGAGGTGAAGGTTATCCAAAACGCACCGCTGAAAGATCCTATCCATTACAGAATCATGGGATATGACGTTTCGCTCCGCCGGCAAGATGCGGAACTGATTGAAGTAGTCAGTGCCGCTGAGTTTGCCTCAGAATCCCAAAAGAATCCTTTGCAGGAGAGATCAGCTGAAGACTATATCGTCCCTTCCGATGATGAACTGAAAGAATTAGCCGACCATAAACGGAAAATTATCAACGTGGCATTGGTCGGAAATCCCAATTGCGGTAAAACCTCTTTATTCAACTTCGCATCCGGAGCACATGAACGTGTGGGGAATTATAGCGGGGTTACAGTTGACGCCAAAGAGGGAATCTTCCGCCAGAATGGATATACATTCCGAATTGTCGATCTACCGGGTACCTACTCCCTCTCGGCTTATACACCGGAAGAACTGTATGTGCGCAAGCATTTAAACGAAAATGAACAACCGGACGTGGTTATCAATGTAATCGATGCTTCTAATTTGGAACGCAACTTGTATCTGACCACGCAATTGATTGATATGGATGTCCAAATGGTCATCGCCCTGAATATGTATGACGAATTGGAAAAGGCCGGGAATAAGTTTGATTACGAATCTTTGGCTCGGATGATAGGATGTCCGATCGTGCCTACTATCAGTAAAACCGGATTTGGTATCGATGACTTATTCAACCGAGTAATCAAGGTATACGAGGAACAAGATCCTGTAGTACGTCATATTCACATCAATTACGGTGATATTTTGGAAAAAGGCATTGAGAATGTCAAAAACGCGATTGCGCAAATAGATAATAATATGCCGAAGAGTATCTCCCGCCGTTATCTCTCCATCAAACTTATGGAGCATGATAAGGAAGTGGAAGAAAAAATCAAAGCCTTGCCCGAAGGCGAACAGGTTCTTGCCGTCCGCGACAAAAATACAGCACATATTGAAAGCCTCTTGAAGGAGGATTGCGAAACGGCACTGACTGATGCCCGCTACGGCTTTATCTCTGGAGCCTTATGCGAGACATTCGAACAGAATAAAATCAAGGAAGCAACTAAAACACAGCTTATTGATTTGTTTGTGACCCATAAAATTTTAGGTTTCCCCATCTTTATTCTCTTCATGTGGATCATGTTTGAAGCGACCTTCCGTTTAGGCGAATATCCTATGGGATGGATAGAGAACCTGGTAGAGATCATCGGTAACTTCATTAGTACCCACATGGCGGACGGAGCTTTAAAGGACCTGATCGTAGACGGTATTATCGGAGGTGTGGGAGGTGTAATCGTATTCCTTCCTCAAATCATTATTTTGTATGCATTTATCTCCTTTATGGAAGATTCTGGATATATGGCACGTGCAGCATTCATCATGGATAAAATCATGCATAAAATGGGATTGCACGGAAAATCATTTATACCTTTAGTGATGGGATTCGGATGCAATGTCCCGGCGGTTATGGCCACGCGAACCATTGAAAGCCGGAATAGCAGGATGATAACCATGCTGGTGACTCCGTTGATGAGTTGCAGCGCACGACTTCCGCTCTATGTCCTGATTACCGGTATCTTATTCCCTAAAAATGCCGGGACAATAATGTTACTGCTTTATGCAACAGGCCTCATTTTCGCCGTTATTTTAGCACGTGTATTCAAGCGTTGCTTTTTTAACAAGGAAGATGTACCGTTCGTCATGGAATTACCTCCTTACCGCATGCCTACAGGAAAATCTATCCTTATACACATGTGGGAAAAAGCCAAACAATACCTGCACAAGATGGGAGGCATTATTCTGATCGGCTCTATCATTATCTGGTTCTTAGGCTATTTCCCTAGGGAAACCCAGCATACCGCTGCGTTCAAACAGCAAATAGCCGACATTGAAAACGCTCAATTAACGCAGGAGGTAAAGGAAGAAAAAATCACAGCTATCGAGAATCTCATGACTATTGACCATCAAGAGAATTCCTATATCGGACGTATCGGTAAAGCGATCTCACCCATCATGGAACCTCTCGGATTCAATTGGAAAATCAGTGTCAGCCTTCTATCCGGCATGGCCGCCAAAGAAATTGTGGTCAGCACCTTGGGAGTCTTATATACAGGTAGCGGAGATGAAGAGCAAGCCCTTGCCGACCGGCTAATGCAAGAAACCAAGCCAGACGGCACAGCAATATTCACGCCATTAGTCGGCCTCAGCCTGATGTTCTTCGTATTATTATACTTTCCATGTATAGCCACAATCGTAGCCATCAAGAATGAATCTAATTCATGGAAATGGGGAATCTTCACCGTCGCCTACACCTGTGTCTTAGCTTGGATAGTTTCATTCTTAATTTACCAAATAGGAAGTCTTATTATCTAAAAAGAAACAATATGTGGCAAAACATAGCAGTATGCCTAATAGGCCTATTTGTCGCTCTTTAT
>DWYO01000330.1 GCA_019118725.1 Candidatus Parabacteroides intestinavium
TCCTCCACAAACTCTAATGTCAGGTTTCCGCTTGTTTCGTCTACATTACCTATAATAGGTATAGAAACACTCCGTAAGGTATGTGTGATTTTCCAATCACCATGCCAAATAATACCTTCTCCAAACGTGGGTGCCGCTATCAATAGGGCCATTCCCACCAAAACTTTTTGAATCGCTTTCATCTGCTTTACATTTAAAAATTTGCAGCAAAGAAAAAGCCTTTTGCTTCAAGAAAAAAGGAATCACCGTTTTTTTCTTGGGACAAGCCACTACTGATAATCAATCAGTTACAAATAAAGTTCAGGACAGAAGAATGTGGTAAGCCACAAAAAGACAAAGAGTTATGACAATTGCATAAAATAGTCGTACAAAGAGGCTCCCGAACCGGCGATATGCAGTTTTTGCCGGATCCGGGTATGGTTTTTATGCGGGGTATCGGCACTGACGTGAAGCAAGATGGCCTCTTGCTTGGCCTCCAACCGGAAGAAGGCCAGGTAACAATATTTTTTTTCAGCGGGGGTGATACCGGCGGCATCCAGTACTCCCGCTAATGGAGGGCACACCGCATCGACAAGCCGGCAGAGGGCATTCCACTCTTTATCCGTCAGCAGCTCTTCCCGGTCGGCCTTGGCAGATACGGCCAGCTTCTTTATCTTCTTATACAGCGCGGAATCGGTCAGGATTACGGTCCGTTGTCGCGCATACAATTCGCGCAACCGGTTCACCTCGTCCGCCTTTTGGTCATACTCCCGCTGTTTTTGCCTCAATTGCTCCCGGCTGTACTGCTGATGGGCCTCCAACTGCCCGGCCAGCTGCTTCAGGGCCAGTTCCTGCCGATGCAGGTTATTCCGGCTTTCGTGCAGCTCCTCCGCCTGTCGCATAATCCGCCGGTTCTTCTGGTTCATCCGATGCTGATAGCCTATAACGACCAGCAATACTCCCAACAAAGAGCCGATCAGCAACCTTTGTAAAAGTATCTTCCCCTTTTGCAAAAGCACATTTTCCTGGGCCATCTGCTTGCGGTCAAACAGCGTCTGAACCTGAATCAGGTTGGCGTGTTTCATGGCCAGCACATCGGCCTCCGAAGAATCCACATATTGCCGCATATAGGATAGGGCGGACGCTATATTCCCTTTTTTCTCTTCCAACAACGAATAGTGGTATAATAATTCCGTATGCGTATCCGGATTTGAAGTGGGCGCCTGAGCTTCCCGGAAACATATTGCCGCTTGTTCCAAACTATCTAATGCTAAATAAACGCTACCTAAAGCGAAATAGGTAGGAGCGGAATTATCCGGTTCATAAGCGATAGACTGAACAAAATAGGGCTTTGCCAAATCAAATTTATTTTGCATCGCGTACACATTCCCTATGCCATTATAGATGGTAGACCAATCGGCGGAATCCCCCACCATCCGGATTACAGAGTCCGCCCGCAGCATATAATCGAGAGCCAAATCAAAAGAATCCAGCGCGGCATACTCCCGCCCCACGTTCTTCAGCGTCAAGCCCCAAAGCCTCTCGTCCTTACCGCATTGAAAATAAGCCGCCGCTTTCAGGTAATAGGCCTTCGACAAAGCATAATCGGCCACCTGATGCGAAATGTCCCCCAGATAGCTGCAAGCCCATGCCGCAGAAGTATAGTCTTTCCGCGCAAGACTTATATCCCGCATCTTCAAGAACACGTTCAATGCCGGATCTGCCAATCCTTCACGCATCAAAGCCTGCCCGTAATACCGGCTGATCCGGATTTGCTCCCCGGCTGTTCCATGCTCGTCCAGGTAATACCAGGCCCTATCCAAATCATCTATAAAAGGCAATGGGGTATGCAGGGAATCGGAGAGCATCCCCCCCAGCAAGCAATAACGCGCCACCATACTGCCCTGCAAGACCTCCGGATAGCGGACACTATCCAACAGGGCACGAGCCGCCCGCAAGTCTGACTTGGCCGCCAGCTCGGCTTTCTTGACAAAATGCCCGGCATGCCGCTCATACTTGGTAGAACACCCCATCACAAAGCACAACAGCAGTATGTATAAAATCACTTTCCGCATAAAAAGCCAACAAGAGGACAAGCCTCCCGGTCTCACTTCGCTTTAACCCAAATCGGTCATCAGACTTTGGGTTTAATCATTAAAACTCAATCCACAAACTTAAAAATAAAAAACAGAAATGCATAACCTTGAAAACTAAAAAACCTAAAACAAGGCCGAAACAGAGATTCCCGTATTGAGGTAGTTCAGCCGTTTGCCGGATTCAAAGAACGGAAGCGAGGTGTACATATAGTCGGCATAGAGGCGCACCCCCAATGTCGGCGTAAGCTGGCCGATCAGGGAGGTGCCGATCATCCCCGAAACGCCATCATGCCGGCGCTCCCGGTTATAAAGTAACCTGACATAGCCGATCTGAAGCTGGGAATTCCAGAACAGACGCGGCAAGAGAAGTTTGGAATAGCCGGGGCCGACACTGAACGAGGTACATCCCACCACCCCCTGATGGTGGGTCAGCTTGGCCGACTGGATGTTGGCCTGCATCCCTACCCCCCAGCCACTGTTCAGGTAATAGGCACCGGAAATCGCGGTATTGACACCCCCATACGCCCGGACATTCCTCCCGTTCACCCGAAACTCAGAGGGGAAAAGGCAGCTATATCCTACCGAATATTCGATATAAGAAGGAATATCGCGATAATCCGAACTCGGTCCCAACACCTCTTGAAGCGGTTTTTTCTTGAAAATAAGATCCGACAGGAAATAACCCAACTCGGTAGACATGATACCGATACCGGCACCGGCAAGCACATCGGAAAGCCAATGGCGGTTGTTCATCATACGGCCTACAGCTACCAACGTAGAGGAGGTATAAGCCCCGATACCTATCCACGGACTGACATCGCCATATTCCTTATAGAGCATCGTAGCCGCCATAAAGGCCGTTGCCGTATGTCCTGAGGGGAAAGAGTTGTGCGTACTTCCATCCGGCCGCTCACGTTTGACGGTATACTTCAAGCCATTGACCACACCGGCCATGACGGCAACCGAAAAGGCATCGGCCGTAATCATCTCTCCCCAAGAGCTTCGTCCTTTCACTCCGGCCAGCTTCATCCCCAACATAGCCGCAACCGGAGCATACTGAAGATAATTGTCAAATTCATTGGAGAATCCGGAGATATGGGCATCCCGTGTCCGCTGAATCTGTTTATCAACCGACAAAGCCAATGCGCTTGAGAGCACCAAAGGCACACCACTTTTCACAATCTGATAAGTCGGAGTCGTACGGAACCGGGCCACACGGGCAGGTACGTTTTCCCATCCCGTAATCGAATCTTTCGGGACAGATTGTGCCGGCATACACCAACCTATCCCAATAAAACAGATAATCCAAAACAGTTTAAGCATTGTATTCCCTTTATATCCGCAAAGAGTCATTTCACGCTTTAATCGGATCGAATCCTTCACCGTAAACACCACGGGTAGGTGTCTGTGATATAAAAGCTTTGGGGTCTATACTCTTGATAAAGCGGAAGATCGTAACAGATTCGGATTTGCGGACAATGACCAGCAGTACTTTCATCGGCTTTTTGGTGTACCCGCCGTGCCCATCCAGAATCGTGCAGCTACGGTCCATATCCCGAATCACACGGTCACATATTTCCTCATATTTTTCTGAAAAAATGAAGAATTGGACAGACTCCCGGTTCCCATTCACAATCTGATCTATCATGTAATTACTTACCACCATTTCTACAAAGGCAAAGACAATCTTCGTGACATCGTGGAAAAGAAAATAGGAAGAACCGATGATAAAGAAATCGAGCATCAGCATCGCACGGCCAATGGAGATGTTCTTGTACTTGGTGATAATCATGCCGATGATATCCGTACCGCCTGTGCTGCCGTTGGAAGCAAAAATCAATCCCAATCCCGCACCACAAAGCGCACCACCGATAATAATCGACATAAAAGGCTCACCCTCGATGATAGGCCCGTCTAATATATTCTCGAAAAGCGAGAGGGAAGCCGACAAGGAAAAAACTCCAAAAATTGTCTTTACCAGAAACTTCCAGCCCAATATCTTCAACGCCACCGCAAGAAGGAATATGTTGATGACAAAGTAAGAGACGGAAACCGGAATAAGCTCATTCGTAGCAAAAAAGATCAAAGCGCACAAACCGCTCAATCCCCCTGTCACGATCTCATTCGAAAGGATAAATCCATTGAAACCGAAACCGTAGAGCAGCGTACCAAACAGGATGACCGCATAATCCCGCACTTCATATTTGCGTAATTGTGATTTGAGAGCATTCATAACTTGATTATATTTTATGGCACACAGATTACACAGATTTTACAGATGGGCACAGATTCTTTTTATCGCGTAGCCAAAACATGAAGCTGTGGTCATCTGCTGAATCCGTGTCATCTGTGTACCATTATTACATTATCCTAAAACAATGTTGACGATCTTCTTCGGCACGACAATGACTTTCCGGATTTGTTTTCCTTCAAGCCATTTCGCGGAAAACTCGTGGGCAAGCGCCGCCTTTTCGACCTCTTCTTTCGACATATCAGCCGGGAGGGCAAGGTTAAAGCGAACTTTGCCATTGAACGAGATCGCGTAGTTGGCGGTATTCTCTATCAAATACTTCTCCTCGTAGGCTGGCCATTGGGCATCGCAGACCGTTGTCTCGTGCCCCAGTTCGTGCCAAAGCTCTTCGGCGATATGCGGGGCAAAAGGCGCAAGGACAATTACCAGCGGCTCAAGGATAGCGCGTTTCGTGCATTTCAATCCGCCCAGTTCATTCACGCAAATCATGAACGCACTGATGGAAGTATTATAGGAGAAATGCTCAATGTCATACGTCACCTTCTTGATGAGTTTATGGAGTGATTTCAACTCTTCCGGAGTCGGTTCGTCCTCCGTCACCTGCAACGCATCCTGATTGCCATAGAACAACGCCCAGAGCTTCTTCAAGAAGCGATGCACGCCATCTATGCCGTTCGTGTCCCACGGTTTGGACTGCTCGATCGGGCCGAGGAACATTTCATAAAGGCGAAGCGTATCGGCGCCATACTTCTCGACAATCACATCCGGATTGACTACGTTGAACATTGACTTCGACATCTTTTCAACCGCCCATCCGCACACATACTTGCCATCCTCGAGGATAAACTCGGCATTATTGTATTCCGGACGCCAATTCTTGAACGCTTCTACATCCAAAATGTCATTCGATACGATGTTCACATCCACATGGAGCGGTGTCACATCGTATTGGTCTTTCAGATTATACGATACAAATGTATTGGTATCTTTGATACGATAGACAAAATTCGAACGTCCCTGAATCATTCCTTGGTTGATAAGCTTTTGGAAAGGTTCTTCCTTCACGCTTACCCCTAAGTCGAAGAGGAATTTATTCCAGAAACGGGAGTAAATCAAGTGGCCCGTCGCATGCTCCGTACCCCCTACATACAAATCGACATTCTGCCAATATGCGTCTGCCTCTTCCGATACCAACGCCTTGTCGTTGTGCGGATCCATATAGCGGAGGTAATAAGCCGATGAACCGGCAAATCCCGGCATGGTGTTCAATTCGAGCGGGAATACGGTCTTGTTATCGATAAGGCTATTCTCCACCACTTCACCTTTCTCCACATCCCATGCCCATTTCGTAGCATGTCCCAAAGGTGGCTCGCCACTCTCGGTCGGTTTAAACTGGCTTACCTCCGGCAATTCGAGCGGAAGTTTGCTTTCATCAATCATATAAGGCATTCCATCCTTGTAATAAACCGGGAAAGGTTCTCCCCAATAACGTTGGCGCGAAAAGATCGCATCGCGCAGACGGTAATTCACCTTCACACGACCTAAATTATGTTCCTTGACATATTTCTTGGTAGTAGCTATCGCCTCCTTAATCGTCAAGCCATTTAAGTTCAAATCGCAATATGGCGTAACGCTCGCTTTCGGAGAATTGGTAACGATTCCTTCTTTCGCATCAAAGCTCTCTTCCGAGACATCGCATCCTTCCACCAAAGGAACAATCGGGAGGTTAAAATGCTTGGCAAAGGCATAGTCACGACTATCGTGTGCCGGTACCGCCATGATGGCACCCGTACCATAACCAGCCAATACATAATCGCTGATCCAGATAGGAACAGCCTCGCCCGTAAACGGATTGATGGCATACGAACCACTGAATACCCCCGTCACTTTCCGGTCTGAAATACGCTCACGCTCCGTACGTTTCTTCGTCCGATCCAGATAAGCCTCTACTTCCGCCTTCTGGGCTTCGGTGGTTAATTCCGGAACCAACTCGCTTTCCGGAGCCAACACCATGAAAGTCACACCAAACATCGTATCGGCACGAGTGGTGAAGATGGTGAATTCTTTATCACTATCCTTTACTTTGAAGCGCACCTCCGCACCTTCCGAACGGCCAATCCAATTGCGCTGCGTTTCTTTCAAGGAATCCGTCCAATCCACCGTATCCAATCCATCCAACAAACGTTGTGCATACGCCGATACGCGCAAACACCACTGGCGCATCTTCTTCTGCACGACCGGATAGCCGCCACGGGCCGACACCCCTTCGATGACTTCATCATTCGCCAATACCGTACCCAGCTCCGGGCACCAGTTCACCATTGTCTCGCCCAAATAGGCAATACGGTAGTTCATCAATATCTCTTGCTGCTCTTTTTCGCTCTTCGCCTTCCACTCATCAGCCGTAAAGGTCAATTCTTCTGAACAAGCCACATCCAACCCTTCGGTACCTTTCTCTTCGAAATGGGCAATCAATTTCCCGATAGGCTGTGCTTTTCCGCATGTATTGCAATAGAAGCTATTGAACATCTTCTGGAATGCCCATTGCGTCCAATGGTAATAACCGGGGTCGCAGGTACGTACTTCGCGGTCCCAATCGAACGAGAACCCGATCTTATCCAATTGCTCGCGATACCGGTTGATATTATTGACCGTAGTAATGGCCGGATGTTGCCCTGTCTGGATAGCATATTGCTCGGCAGGTAATCCGTAAGCATCATACCCCATCGGGTGCAATACATTGAAGCCCTGCAAACGCTTATAACGAGAATAAATATCAGAAGCAATGTAACCGAGCGGATGCCCTACGTGCAACCCGGCTCCCGAAGGATAAGGGAACATATCCAACACATAATACTTAGGTTTCTTGTTTATCCCAACCTGATAAACTTTGTTGGCGATCCAATACTCACGCCATTTCTTCTCAATGTCTCTGAAATTGTATTCCATATCTGGTTCTT
>DWYO01000331.1 GCA_019118725.1 Candidatus Parabacteroides intestinavium
CAAAATAGATGGAAATTTCAGGTAGCTTCTCAAATTCAGGCACGACATCCCTCATCGTCAATATCGTCTTTTTGTTCAATATAAACCCTATTGAACCACTATCTGCGGAATGCTCCACCAGCAAGACCACCGAACGCTGAAAATATACATCGCTTAACAAAGGCTCAGAAATTAACAGACGTCCCGGACGAGGCGACAAGTGATTCGGTAAAACCTTGAATATGTTTGCATTTTTCATCTTTTCCTGATTTAAATCCTATGAGTAGCACAAGTTAGGGCTCTAAAACCACAAATGCAAATATTTGGAAACTTTTTTTCATTCCGGGCGAATATTTAACAAATTTGCTATCTTTGCCCCCGGAAAGGGAAAAGCCTTTCCGGTGTGCTTGCTTAACCACCTATTAAAAACAAGAATTTTATGAAGAAAAAAAATGCTGCAATGGTTTGCTTCTCAGGCGGTCAGGATTCAACGACTTGCCTCTTTTGGGCGAAGAAGCATTTCGCACACGTAGAAGCGGTCTGCTTCACGTACGGACAAAAACATTCTTTAGAAACAGAAGTCGCCCGCAAAATCGCGGCCGAAGCCCAAGTCCCGTTTCATTTACTGGATGTGTCGCTGATCAGTCAGTTGGATCCGAATTGTTCGTTGGTAAACAATGCAATCCGGATGGACGAAGACAAACCGGCCGACAGATATCCGAACACCTTTGTTCCCGGACGCAACATGGTATTTCTCACTTTCGTGGCCATATTGGCGCGAAGCAAAGGAATCCACCATATTGTAACAGGGGTTTCGGAAGCAGATTATAGTGGTTATCCGGATTGCCGGGATACTTTTATCCGCTCATTGAACGTCACTTTAAATTTGGCGATGGACGACCAGTTTGTTATCCATACCCCCTTGATGGACCGGGATAAAAGCGAAGTATGGGCTTTAGCTGACGAATTGGGCGTTTTTGACTTGGTCCGCACCCAGACATTGACGTGCTATAACGGTATTTTGGCCGATGGCTGCGGCCATTGCCCGGCCTGCAAACTTCGGAAAGCCGGATTGGAAAAATATTTGTCAACAAAAAAGAAAGATTGAAAAGATGGACACAAGAAAAGAGGAGAACGAACTGCATCTATTGGGCAACAACACGGTTTACCGCCAGGACTATGCACCGGAGGTATTGGAAGCATTCACCAACAGACATCCGGAAAATGATTATTGGGTGCACTTCAATTGCCCTGAGTTCACCAGCCTGTGCCCAATCACCGGCCAGCCAGACTTCGCTACAATTTACATCGACTACATTCCGGATATAAAAATGGTAGAAAGCAAAAGTCTGAAGCTTTACCTGTTCAGCTTCCGCAACCACGGGGACTTCCACGAAGATTGTGTCAACAAGATTATGAAGGACTTGATTCAACTGATGGACCCCAAGTATATTGAAGTCACCGGTATATTCACGCCGCGCGGAGGAATCAGCATCTATCCTTATTGCAACTATGGTCGCCCCGGGACAAAATATGAACAGTTGGCGGAAAAAAGATTGTTCGAACATAAAGGAGGACCGGAGAACTCCAATAAATGACCTCAGACTTTCGCCTGAGGAATATAGAGTGCCTTTTAAGAAAATTAAAAGTATGATAATTTTCTTTTTAACAAAAAAAATTTAATTTTGCAGCAATCTATAACCATAAAAGCAAATATGGACCATGAACAGAAAAAAACTTACAGTAAAATTGGCTTTAGCAACATGTGCTATGGCAATGTGTGTTAGTGCTAACGCTCAATGGACAGGTTATGCAGGCATCAAGCCTGAAATGTCTGAATTTTATGAACCAGTTCCGCCGGTAGTAACTCCGGGAGTTGTATTGAATGATGGTGGATTTACCGCTCCGTCTGATGCAATCGTCTTATTCGACGGCAAAGACCTGTCGCAATGGGAAAGTGTCAAAGGAGGTCCGGCTGAATGGACTGTAAAAGATGGCGTATTCACCGTTGATAAAACAAAAGGGGATATCCAGACGAAGCAGAAATTTGAAAGTTATCAATTGCACATCGAATGGCGGGTTCCTGAAAACATCACCGGAGAAAGTCAGGCCAGAGGTAACAGCGGAGTTTTCATGCAAGGCATGTATGAAATCCAAATCCTGGATTGCTACAACAACAAAACGTATGTAAACGGACAGACCGGTAGCGTCTACAAACAGACTACACCGTTAGCAAACGCTATGCGTAAACCGGGTGAATGGAACGTATATGACATCATCTATACAGCTCCTACTTTCAAGAAAGACGGAAGTTATCGCACTCGTCCGACTGTAACCGTTATCCAGAATGGCGTTGTATTGCAGAATAACACGACCATCCTCGGTACAACGGAATACATCGGATTCCCGCAAGTGAAAGCTCATGGAGCCGGCCCGATTATCCTGCAAAGCCACGGTGATCCGAGCGAGCCTATCAGCTTCCGTAATATTTGGATTCGGGAAATGTAAAATCGGAAATTAGAAGTTGGAAGTTGGGAAATGTAATTCTATCAACTTCCAACTTCTTATCCATCCCTTTACCAGCTACTAACCAACAGCCCCACATTCAATGCGGTAACAATAACACCTAACAGCAGCAATACTCCATTTGTAAGCCGGCTATTGACAAACTTCCCCATTACTTGTCGGTTGGAAGTAAGATACACTTGCGTAAAAATTGTTATCGGCAACTGAACACTTAATACCATCTGCGAGATTATCAGCCCCCGAAATGGATCGCCTACCAAAAATATAAGCAACAACGCCGGTATAAAAGAACAAAGGACTCCGATCTTCGAGTGAATATCTTTGTGATGATAAGCCTCGCCAAAGATTCCGGCAAAGATAGAGGCTCCGGCAATGCCTGAAGTGATGGTCGAAGAGACACCCGCCAGCAACAAGGCTGCCGCAAAAATGACACCGGCATTGTTACCGACCAACGGAACCAGCAATTGCTGGGCCTGATCCAATTCTTCCACGACAACCTTCTCTCGGAAAAAAGAAGAGGCCGCCAAAATAACCATGGCCGAATTGATTCCCCAGCCTATGACCATCGACAAGAGGGTATCATAAAATTCATATTTGAGTTGTTTTTGGATAACCTTCTCATCTTCCAAATTCCAACTCCGGCTCTGGATAACCTCCGAATGCAGAAACAGATTATGCGGCATCACAACGGCTCCCAATACCCCCATGATAATCAGCATCGAATTTTCCGGGAATGAAGGTTTCAACCATCCTACGGCCGCCGCATGCCAATCCACATCGACCAGCATCAGTTCATACAGAAACGACAGACCGATTATCGACACGAATGTAATAATCCAACGCTCTATCTTACTATATGTATTGCTGAAAAGCATCAACAGGCACGCCAACGTGACAATCACCGCGCCGACATAAATCGGAATGCCAAACAACATCCGCAAAGCGATCGCCCCTCCTAATATCTCAGCCAACGATGTAGATATGCTTGCCAGCATGGCAGAAATCAAAATCGGACGACTCAGCTTCTTGGGCAAATATTTCGTAGTCGCTTCGGCCAGACACAATCCGGTAACAATTCCCAAATGAGCTACATTATGCTGTATGATAATCAGCATAATTGAGGAGAAGGTAACTACCCACAACAAGGCATAGCCAAATTCAGACCCCGCAGCCAAATTGGTTGCCCAGTTGCCGGGATCAATAAACCCGACTGTCACCAACAGTCCCGGACCGATATACTTCAACAAATCCAAGGCTCCGGACCGAGGGTGATGATTCAATTTCAACTTATCCAATAATCTCATAAAACTCCATTTAAAAATTTCAAAACAGCTTCTAAACGAATGTCAATATAAACGTGGTATATTGAGTAGACGGCGTAGATTTAAGTTCCAGACTTCCTCCGGAAAGACGCATAATCTGCCGGGAGATAGAAAGTCCTATTCCACTCCCCTTCTCCTTGGTGGTGAAGAAAGGAACAAATATATGCTCGGCCTCTTCCGGTGGAATCAACGGCCCGTTGTTACTTATCTCAATGACCACATTCTCTTCTTCATTGCCATAGGCCTTAAACAGAATCCAAGCATCAGCCTGTTCCGTCCCGATAGCCTGCACCGCGTTCTTCAGAAGATTCAAGACCACTTGCGAAATCAGATTCTCATCCGCATACAGAATCAAATCGTCCGGCCGGATATCCGTCCTTATATCGATATTCGGACAAGGATTATGAAAACGCGCCAGCTGCACCATGCGCTCAGCGAAATGATTCACGTAAAACAAAGAGGGCTTCGGGGTCGGGATGTGCGTAAACTTCCGATAAGACTCCACAAAAGAGATCAGTCCTTTTCCTGTACTGCTGATCACCTCCAGTCCGTCCCGGACATCCTCGTCCATCTGCTCATGCAACGAAAGCAGCGTATCGCTCAATGAGGTAATCGGGGTGATAGAGTTCATAATTTCATGCGTCAGCACGCGGGTAAGCCGAATCCAGGAATCAATCTCTTTCTCGTCCATCTCGTTGTGGATATCATTCAAAGCTATGATACGCACATGCCGTTCTTTCAACTGCATCTCCGACACCCGCAAAGAGAGATTGATTTTCCCGCGTTCGTTCGAAAAAGAAATCTGCTCCTTATCACCCGGACGAATAGTCGAGATCAGGGACTCCAGCCGTTCATCAATCTTGCCTAACTGTTTCACATGGGTAAAGATAGATATTCCCAAAAGGCGTAAAGCCCCATGGTTGCACTGGTAAATATTGCCGGCATCGTCTATGACAATAATTCCCGTTTTCACCGAATTCATGATCAACTCATAATACTTCTCCCGCTGAACGGCCTCGGCTTTGGCCTGGAAAAGAATCTGAGTGATGCGGTTCAGCGAATCGCTCACCAACTTATCCTCCATTGAATGTCCTTCCGTTGCATACTTAAAAGCATAGTCATTATTATTGATCGCATCAAACATAAAGGCTATCTTCTGTGTATTCAGGAAATAAAGCTTACGGATCCGAATAAGAACCAGCACAATGACGACGAGCATACAGGGTACCATAGCCCACTTTTCTTCCATCGTGCCCCATGTCGCTAAGACACACGCCACTGCCAGCAACAGCAGATGGACAGTCAGACTGTATAGAGGACGCTTAAAGCCCATAACGTTTCAGCTTGTTATAAAGGGTCTGACGGGAAATGCCTAACTGGCTCGCCACCAACGAAAGATTTCCCTCATATTTTTCCATAGCATTCTTAATCATCGCATATTCCATTTCTTCCAGAGTCTGGATCTTGGACGACTTAGCCGGTGCTTCCTTCTTTACCTCCGGAAATTCGAAGTAGAACCCTTCCAGCACAGGACCATCACAGATAATCACGGCCTTTTCGATGACATGCTCCAGTTCGCGGATATTTCCCAACCACGGTTGCTTTTGCAACAATGCTATGGCATCTTCACTCAACCGCAAGGCAGTTTTATTATACAAAGCACCATATTTCTCCAAAAATATGTTTGCCAAAGGAAGGATATCCTCTTTACGTTCACGAAGCGGCGGAATCTCCAGATGAATGGTGTTGATGCGGTAAAGCAAATCCTCACGGAACTCTTCACGCTGCACCATCTCTTGCAGGTTACGGTTAGTCGCACAAATCAAACGGATGTTCACCGGAATCGGAGTATTGCTTCCCACCCGTACGACACTGCGCCGCTGCAACACCGTCAGCAACTTGGCCTGCAAATGATAAGACAAGTTCCCGATTTCATCCAAAAACAGCGTACCGTTATTGGCAGCCTCAAACTTACCGGCACGATCAGTCCGCGCATCGGTAAAAGCGCCCTTCACATAACCGAACAACTCGCTTTCAAACAGTGTTTCGGTAATCGCTCCCATATCTACAGCCACCATGGGTTCTTCCCGCCGGAGAGAAAGCGCATGAAGCTCACGCGCCAGCATCTCCTTACCGGTGCCATTCTCTCCTGTAATCAAGACATTGGCATCTGTCTGGGCCACCTTCTCCACCAACGCGCGCAAACGTTGCATCACCGGACTCTCCCCCCAAAACATGCCGCTTCGCCCCTGTGCCGAACCAGCCGATTTCTTACTGCTATGCAACGGGACTTTCTGCCGGTAAGCAGCCACCAATGTATCAATCAATTTCTGATTCTCCCACGGCTTGACGACAAAGTTGTTCGCTCCCTCTTTCATACCTTTGACGGCCAACTCGATATCCGCGTAGGCGGTAAACAAGACAACCTGCACCGCCGGATAATTCTTCTTAATCTCCCCCAACCAGTACAGCCCCTCGTTGCCGTTATTGATACCTGCGCTAAAATTCATGTCAAGCAACACCACATCTACTGCATTCTCCTGCATATTCTGCTTGATCAAGTTCGGTGTATGAATCGTAATGACCTTTTCAAAACAAGTCCGCAGTAACAGCTTCACTGCCGTCAGAATCGCTTTATTATCATCAACAACCAATATTGTCCCCTGCTTTTCCATTTTCCTGCATCTATATTTTCGGCAAATATAACATTAATTTCCAGAAGTAAGTTTGTAAGTTCACAAGTTTATGAGAAGCTGGAATAAATTCCAAACA
>DWYO01000332.1 GCA_019118725.1 Candidatus Parabacteroides intestinavium
TGAATCAGAATAAAGATTATGAAACGTACAGTTATCATCGCGGGAATCATCGCGAGCGCAGCCGTTCAGTTGGCGGCGCAAAACGTGAAAGGGAAAGTAGTGGACAACAACCAGCGGCCTATCGAGGCGGCGACAGTGATTATGCAAGCGCCCGATTCTACCTTTATTGATGCGGTCATCACCGATTCGTTGGGCTATTTCTCCTTCAAGGAAGAGCCGGAGCAATACCGCCTCATCTTCCAGCACCTTTTATATAAGACGCAAGAGAGAATGGGAAACTCGTCGGATGTGGGCACGATTACGTTGGAGGCGCAAAGCTACGCGTTGGACGAGGTGGTGGTGCAGGGCGAACGTCCGCAGGTCAAAGTCGAGAAGGGCGCGTTGGTGTATGATGCCAAAGTCCTCTCGGAACGCACCACCGCCAGCAATGCTTACGAATCGCTCCTTCGCGTACCGGGTGTTATCGAACAGAGCGAGGCGATTACGTTGGCAGGAGCCAAGGGCGTGACGGTCGTGTTGAATGGCAAGCCTTCGTCGATGACGGCAGAACAGCTTACCGAGCTTCTGAAGAGTACGCCGGTCTCGAATGTCCAAAACATCGAGGTGATGTACAATGCGCCGGCGAAGTACCGGGTGCGCGGGGCGGTCATCAATGTGGTGTTGAAGAATGCAAAGTCCGCCGACCCGTTCCTCCGGGGCGAAGTGAGCGGAAACTTCGTGCAATCGGCTTATGCGGCTGGCGGCGGAAACCTCAACCTCTCCTATTCCGGGCAGAAAGTATCAGCAGACCTGAGCTATGCCCCACACTTTACGCATTCGGACACGGATATGGAGATGATTTCCCATCACACTTTGGCTGGGAAGAGCTACAATATCGACCAAATCAATACGGGCGACGCCAAAGCGTTGAATCATAACCTGCGGCTCGGTGTGGATTACCAAATCGCGGAAGGGAGCAGCCTGAACGCCTCCTATACCGCCTCGTTCAAGACCCGCAACCGTTCGCATCAGCACTCGTCGGGCAATTTCGTGGAATCGGACAACCTGAAAACCGGCGAAGCCCAAATGCAGAATATCCACGTGGATTACACCGCCGCCTTCGGCTTGAATCTCGGCGTGGATTATACGCGCTACAATAGCCCGATGACGCAGGATTTCACCAATCAGGCGGAGAACGTCCGGCAGCACTTCTTGGTGGATGAACAGCAGACCATCGACCGTTATAATGTCTATGCCGGTCAGACCCACGCCTTGCCCAACGATTGGAACCTCAACTATGGCATCAATTTCACCTTCGCCCACGAGCAGAGCGGGCAAACCTACCGGCCGCAGGATGGCTCCGACCTTTCATCGCTCAACACCGATACGAAGATGGACGAGGAGACCTACAACTTCTACGCCGGGGTGGAGAAGGCATTCAACGAGCGGCTCTCGCTCTCGCTTTCGGTGGCAGGCGAGCGGTACAAGCTCATGGATTACCGCAAGTGGGCGGTCTATCCCGCGCTTCAACTGAGCTATATGTTGAGTCCGGAACATGTCTTCCAGCTTGGATTCTCGTCAGATAAGGAATACCCCGACTATTGGACACTGCAAAATACCGTCAGCTACCTGAACGGCTACACCAAGATACTGGGCAATCCGAACCTCGTTCCCTCAACCGACTACGCCGCGCAGCTGACTTATGTCCTCAAAGGAAAGTACATCGCTACGTTCTATTATAATTACATCAAGGATTACATCATGCAATTACCCTACCAAAGTCCCGACGAGCTCTCGCTCATCTACCAATTCATCAACTACGACTACGAGCAGCAAGTGGGATTGACGCTGATGTTCCCCTTCTCGGTCGGCCGGGTTTGGAACGGGCAGCTCGTGCTGGACGGCTCTTATAACCAAGATGTATGCGACCCGTACCACGCCATCAGCTTCAATCGGTCAAAATGGCAAGGCATCGCCCAATTCAATAATACCGTCCGCCTCTCTGCCCAGCCCGACATCCGCCTCGAATTGAACGGGGTCTATGTCAGTTCGCCCCTGCAAGGCATCTACGACCTCAGCTCGGTCTGGAAAATAGACGCCGGACTGAAATGGACCTTCGCCCACGACTGCGCCGAACTGAAACTACAGGGCAACGACCTCTTCAATAGCTTGCGGCCCGACGGAAGCATCCATTACAAAGGACAACGGCTCCACTTGCTCATGAATCAGATGAATCGCAGCCTCAGCATTACCTTCACCTATAAGTTCAACGGCTACAAAGAGAAAGCACACAAGGAGGTGGATACGTCAAGATTTGGGTATTGATATTGAAAGAGAAGTTAGAATTTAGAAATTGAAAATACACAACTTCTAAATTCCAACTTCAAAATTCCTTCAAAACAACTCCGGATAATGTTTCTTGATCAGGGCCTGGTCTTCAGCAGACAGCTCCTTCAAAAGTTTTGGTTTGTCTTGCGGGCGCAGACCTTTCTGGTTCATGACGTTCATCAGGCTCCAATTACGGATCGGTTTTTCCGGGCTGGGAATGCCCTGCGGTTCTTGGGCAGGAATATCATACCGTGTAAAATCAATAACATAAACCGGTGCATCTTTGATTTCAATATTACGCAAAGTAGCCAGGCGGAAGTCCTTGTTCATATACCAACGGATTTCCTTATCTTTATCTGATCCGCCAATTCCCGAACCTTGCTCTACAAAACGATAATCAAAACTATTCTCCTTATAGGCCTTCCGCCAAATCAACCCAAACTCACCTTGAGTAACAAACTTCACATCCGGCCAACGATTACGGATAGAAGCCAGCCAATCTGTCAATCCCTGATGATCTATATCCAAACATAACTCCCAGATATTTGTCACCCAGGCAAAGCCATTCAACTCAAATCCAGCGTCAAAATTGATAGCCGTTGTGTGCATCATCTCCTGCAAACCTATTTCCGGCCCATACTTGCGCAGCGTTTCAATCGGGCCTACCCCCATCCGGCTATTAAACCCTTCGGCAAAACCCTGCCGGCGTGCGGCCAGATAATCCATACTCCATCCGTCCAGCGTCACGCAATCAATAAAATCCGCCTTTCCTTGAGCCGGTTTGCAAAAATGCTCGGTCGAAGGATAATAAGGATAGCTTATCGAACCGTCCCCATCCTGATTATCTATTGCATATTGACTCCAAATCGTACCCTGACAAACGTGAATGTCCTCCTCTTCTGCCAAATACTTCTGATTATCAGCGGAAAGAAAACCAGCCACTACACTTTTTGGACGATACCCGTTTCCGACAATCTCCGATACCCGTTGCAACCCGTCATGTAAATCCTGGTTGACCTGCTCCCGAGTATTATAAGCATTCGCGAAATAAGCACCCGGAATGAAGGTAATCTCATCTCCATACTTATGATGATACCCTACCACCAGTTCCCGGATTTTCCGATAGTTCTCCGTTGTGTCATGCAAAGCCAGCCAACTGAATGCCCATGTAATCCGCGCCCCAGGAAAGCCTTTCTCAATAGCATTACGGAAAGATATGACCTGCTCCGGTGTATGGCGGTCCCGTTCATCTTCCCCGGCATTATGATCACGCGTCACTTCAATCTGATTGACACGTACAATGGTATTAAAGGTCAGGAAACGGTTTCCTTTTAAGCCCAAAGGTTCTTGATCTCCGGTGTTTGCCTGCATCGACACGGATGAAGATAATAAACTTAATCCGAATAAAACTCCTAAACAGGCTCTTCCTATCTTTTTCATATTTTTTCTCACTTAATAATTCTTTTGTCTCAGGCTGAAGCCTGAGGCTATTTATTATAAATCTTTATTCGAACAACTCCGGATAATGTTCCTTAATCAGGGCCTGGTCTTCAGCAGACAGCTCCTTCAAGAGCTTGGGCTTATCTTGCGGGCGCAGACCTTTCTGGTTCATGACATTCATCAGGCTCCAATCCCTGACCGGATGTTCGGGGGATGGATCGGCCGGTTCTTTAGCCGGCAGGTCATAACGAGTCAGGTCAATGACATAAGCTGGCGAATCTTCTTTATGCCAATCGCGAAGCAAAGCCAAACGGAACTCTTTGTTCATAAACCAGCGGATCTCTAAATTATTATAGGAATCCCCTAATCCGGAACCACGTTCCTCGAAACGATAGTTCCACTCATCGTTCGATTTGTATTCAGCACGCCACAATTCACCGAACTCTCCATACGTGACGAAATGCACATCCGGCCAGCGTTTTTTCGTATCTGTCACCCATTTTTCCAAGGCCTGACATATAAATTCCTTGCCGAACTCATAATACATCTGTGCCTCCCAGATATTCGTCACCCAACCGAATCCGTTCAGCTCAAACCCTTTATCAAAATGAATGGACTGGGTATGCATCACCTCACGATGCCCCAAATCCAATCCCCAACCTTTGTAGGTTTCGATAGGGCCTACCCCGCGCCTACTGTTATAGCCTGTTATCTCGTGTCCGTTCTGCCCGGCCCGACGTGCGCAAAGAAAGTCTACCGTCCACCCGTCCAAATTCACACAATCAATGAAATCCGCCTTGCTTTGAGCCGGCTTGCAGAAGTGTTCGGTCGAAGGATAAAAAGGATACGAGGGAGAGCCGTCTGCTCCGCCTCCATCTATGCTGTGCTGGCTCCAGATCACCGCATGTGCTACATGGATATCCTCTTTTTCCGCCAGATACTTCAGGTTATCCGCTGAGAGGAAACCACCCATGATACACTTCGGACGATATCCATTGCCCACCATCTCCGAAATTTCCTGAATTGCCTCAGACATTTCCTGGTTCACCCGCTCACGAGGCAGATACATAGCCGGGAAATAGCCCGGAAAATAAGACACCTCATCGCCATATTTCTTCTGGCATTCCACCACATACTCCCGGATCTGCCGATAATTCTCCCGTTCATCTTCCAGAGCGTTCAGCGTAAAGCCCCACGTCAGACGCCCATCCGGATTATTCTTGGCAAATGCCTCACGAAGAGCCTTCACCTGCTCTAAGGAGTGCCAATTGCCTTCATCACGCGGATGCAACTTCACATCACGTGAAACTTCCCAAGGCGATGTGCGGATCATAATACAGAGTGTCACGAACCGTCCGCCCATCAAGTGCAAAGGCTCTGCGCTTGCCTCCGGTTGTATAGGTGTTTCCGCTTGCACCGATGCCGGTAAAGCCAACAAACTCCATCCCAACAAGGCACTCAATATGCCCTTTCCTATCCATTTCTTACTATACTTTCTCATCTTATATCGGTTCTTTTTCAATCAAGTCCTGAGAAAAAAATTTCATCGGTTATTTGTACAATTCAGTCCAATGCGATTTCCATCCGGACACAAACGAAAGGTTCCCTTATCGGTCCGTTCCACATTTCCGGCCGTACAATTCACCTCATAATCAAAACCATTAAATTGCATCTTCATCACCTTATCCGAAATATCCTTGAAAGGCAATTCAGCATCAGGCGCAGCATGAAGATCCAAAGACCAGTTAAAATCCTTATCCTTCGTATCGCACACCACTTCAAACCCCTTCTCGGTGAAGGTCATCCGAAACGTATGCTTATCCGAATCCTCGCACGTTACGACCAAAGTCTGCATATCCGGTTCGCTCACCTCCGGTGTATTCAGGGCAATCCGCTTCATCTCTCCGGAAGCCAGATGCTGAACCAGATGCAATCCGGCCCGGTCATCGGGCGTACTCCATCGGTATCCGTCCGCCAATGGCAAGGTATAGAAGAAGAACTGACTTCCTTCTCCGGCCTTATCGACATAGTCCGATTGGAAACGCTCATCAAACAGATGCACATCCCGGAAGCTGAATTCCGTGCCTTTCCAAAGCAGGTTCACCCGGTAATAACGGCTATTGAACCAAACCGTCTTGTTTCCTTCCCCCCGGACATCCTGCATAGTAGTCACGGCCGTGGCCGGGGTATTCGGGTAGTTCTGCTTGAACCAAGCGCCTGATTCGCCTAATGTTTCCACTCGTACCTTATTGATTTGACGTAAGGAGTCGATAATCGGAATCTGCATCTCCAAGCCTTTTTGCATGGCTTTCCACGTGAAAGAGTTCTCTTGCCCAGCTTGTGCATAGTTAAAGGCCAGACAAGGCTCATCTACAATCGAATGGAAAAAGTAATCCACCCATTGCCGATTCATTCCGGCATTACCATATACCGGTTCCAAGGAAATTACCCCTTGGCGCTCATTGCCCAATCCGGTATCATATTGGTAAATCGGATCGCTACCCAACATACGGAAGACCGGAACCGGAATTTGGCCCTCTTGAGTCTGAGCCGGCATGTACCCGTTCCGCTTGCTGGGATAATAGGCCTGATTCCAATAACCACCCCAAAGAGTATATCCGTCCGTTCCTATCTGATCTTTACAATTACAAGAAGCAATGATGCCATATTTCTCATACATATAATTTAAGGTATGCGCATCAATATACCACGACCCGATGGATTTCGGATAATTTCCAAAGATTTCCTTGAATTTTTCCATATAAACATCCACTAGCTTCTCCCGCTCTTCAGGCGTATATCCGGTACTGAAAGCGATATTCGCATGCGAAACCCACGAGTGCTCCCCACGCCATTTCAAGCCAGCATCTTCCACTTGAGGCTGGGTAATCTCGAACCATCCTCCCACCTCCGACTCTTTATTCAACAGACTTTTCAACAGATGTTGATATTCCGGTTTAATCAATGCGTCATATTGCAAGAGGAAGGTGGCCGGAAGATTGTATTTATTCACCAACTTCAATTGCTCCTCTACCGTCTGATACAACAAACTATCCGAGTTCTCCACCCGATAGTCGGTCTGACGAATAAAATTAATAATATTAATGATTCGTGGAGATGGTGATTCCGCCACAACTTGCTGCAGTTGAGAAGCAGAAGGCTTCTGCGTACAACCGCCCATCACACCTAATAATCCTATACTTATACAAAATTCTTTGAATGACATAATAAGTAATCTCTAATAAATATTTATTCCGGCTATGGAAAAATAAGTGCTCCATAACCGGAATAAAGGTACAAAAGAAAATCTTAAAAGAAACTCATTTACTTAAATTATTAGTCGACAAGTACTAAAATCATAGGCTTCCAACCATTCTCATGAATATATTAAACAAATTCAAAAAGTAAATGTCGCCAGATTTCCTTTATGATCAGTAGGCCATACACACGTAGGTGTCAAAAAAACATCTTTCGAATTACTTTTTTCAATTTTCCCTTTCCATACAGTTTCTGAAGGCCCTACCAATATACAATCCTCTAGCATCAGATTCTGTTGTGGATAATAATAAATGAAATCAATTCTGTCTCGCTCATCCACATCTGGAGCCCAAGCCAACTTTTCCAATTTGGCTTTTTCAGCCACCCTATTCCCAGCCGGGAAAGTAAAACCCGGATATAATACAGGATCAGGGTATTTCTCACGATAAGCATCCTTGAATCCTGCTTGACTCAACATCATAGAACAATCCCAATGAATGACAGCTCCATTATGATCAAATAATTTTTTTGTATTGTCTTGCCAGTCTAAATGAGAAGGTTCATTAAAATCTCCTCCCATCACAACAGGTATTCCCTTCTTAATATCCTTTTGCACCTCTTGTATAAATGTACGGATCGTTTCATCTCTATAAGCAATACGATTTGCTTTTAGAACTTCTGCTTCATCTGTAACTGGCTTATCTATCTTCGACCAAGAAGTTCCACTATATCCACGAGGCATATAACATTCATAATGCATATAATCCAAATGACAAGCATAAAATGCTATAGGCTGATTATCAACAACAGCAATCATTCTCAGCATAGTTCGTGCCTCATCACCCGGAACAATACAACAACGAGTAAAACTCTCCGGGCGAAACTTGCTTAAAATACCCACCGTCATACCTAATGTTTCTCCAAAATAATGTTTACCTCGAGCTTCCAATTTTTTCACCAGCCCAGGCATAAACTGTTGATTATCAAAATCTCGTATTTCACATAAAAAAACGACATCCGCATCAACCTGTTCTAAAACATCTACAATAGCCTGTTCTCCATTAGGAACTTTAGAACCTTGATGCCACAAATTTAACTGCAATACAGTAAATGTATTTTTAGCCTGTGTATTCCAAACA